>CAKPVL010000010.1 GCA_934193545.1 uncultured Granulicatella sp.
ACAAAAAGGAATTAAGCAACAATTAGTTGCTTAATCCCTTCCTAAAATTCTTCATCAACACTATTTGACAAAGAGCCAATTAAACAAAAAAGAGCTAGGAGATTTCCTAGCTCTTCTCGTTTTCAAATGAATCGATTACGCAGATTGAATATCAATAATTCTGATCTTCATTTCTCCGCCTGGTGTTGGAATCACCACTTCTTCATTTAATTTTTTACCAATAATTCCTTTGGCAATTGGAGAGTCATTTGAAATTTTACCTTCAACTGGGTTTGCTTCTGCACTACCCACGATTGTGTAAGTTTCTTCGTCTCCATCTGGTAATTCGATAAACGTAATTTTTCTTCCTAGTGAAACAACATCTTTTTCTACATTGTTATCATCGATGATTTCCGCAAAACGAATCATTTTTTCTAACGTTGAAATACGTCCCTCTACGAATGCTTGCTCATCCTTAGCTGATTCATATTCAGAGTTTTCAGATAAGTCACCGTAGCTACGAGCAATTTTGATACGCTCTACGATTTCTTTACGTTTAACGACTTTTAATTCTTCTAATTCAGCTTCAAGTTTTGCTTTCCCTTCAAGCGTCATTGGAAATACTTTTTCAGTCATACGATTCTCCCCTATATCGTTTTTTTTAGATTATCTCAATCTACAATGCTAAAACTTTAACATTTTATAACCGAGATTGCAAGTCTTATTTCAAATTTTAATTCGATTTTAAATATTCATCCCATAAAAAGCCCCTAGGATCAGCTTTCCTAGGGGTTAACAATTTAATTTAAATGAGATAAAATTGAAGCAATTTTTGTAGTCATTAAGTCAATCGCTACTGTATTTGAACCACCTTCTGGGATAATAATATCCGCGAATTTTTTCGTTGGTTCAATAAATTGGTGATGCATTGGTTTTACAACCGACATATATTGGTTGATGATAGAATCGAGCGTTCTACCACGCTCCACCATGTCACGTTTAATACGGCGAATGATACGAATATCATCGTCTGTATCTACATACACTTTGATGTCCATCAAATCACGTAAACGTTTATCTTCAAGAATTAAAATCCCTTCGATTAAGATGACATCTTTTGGTTCTTGATGAATCGTTTTATCGCTTCTTGTATGATTTTCGTAATCATATACGGGTTCTTCAATCGATTCAAAATTAATTAATTTATTCATATGTTCAATTAATAAATCTGTATCGAAAGCAAATGGATGGTCATAGTTCGTTTTTAAACGTTCTTCAAACGGCATATGACTTTGATCTTTATAATAGTAGTCTTGATCAATTTTACAAATCGTTAAATCTGGAAAGTTCTCCAAAATTTTACGACTCACACTTGTTTTCCCACTCCCAGAACCACCAGTAACTCCGATAACGATTGGCTTTTTCTTTTCCATGACCTACTCCTTATTATCAATATACTTAGCTTTTAACTCTAAATGTTCCTCATACGTTTTCGCATAGTAGATTTCTTTTGTATGAATATCTGCTAGGAAGTATAAGTAATCTGTTTTCTCTGGTTCTAACGCTGCTACGATAGCATCCTCACTTGGACTATTATATGGTCCAGGCCCTACGCCATAGTTTTGATATAAGTTGTATGGAGAATCTACTTCTAAATCTTCTAAAGAAAGAGCTTCTTTGTGTTCGCCTAAAGCGTATTGAACAGATACGTCTGTTTGAAGCTTCATATCATCTTTAATACGGTTATGGAATACGCTAGAGATTTTCTTACGATCTTCTAGTTTAGTTCCTTCTTTTTCAATTAAAGAAGCCATTGCCATAATTTCTTGCAATGTATAGTCACTTGCTAAAATCTTATCGTAGTATTTCGACATGACTTCATCTGTTTTAGCAACCATTTCTGTAATTAACATTTGAAGTGTTTTTGAGTCATTCATATCGTATGTCGCTGGGAATAAGTATCCTTCAAGCACATATTTTACTTGGTAGCCATTAAATGATTGAGTCAATAATTTCGGGAATTTTTGAACTAAATAACGTAAGAAATCTTCGTCTTGAACTTTTGCCATGAAATCTTCGGCAGAGTATTTTGTAGATTTCTCAACTTCTTTCGCGATTTCTGTTAATTGTTCCCCTTCACGAATCAGAACTTTTGTCGCGTTTTGATCTTTATCTTTTCCTTGACCAGAAAGTTCCGCGATAATTTCGTCGAGTGTCATGCTTTTAGAAACATGGTACAATCCTGATTTAAATCCAGAAACGTTTTTGAATTTCAAATAGAAGTTAAAAAGTTTCGAATTACGGATAATCCCTTCTTTTTCAAGTGCTTTTGATACGTCTTTGACAGATGCGCCTTGTTCAATTTCAAATGAAACAAGTTCTGTTTGAGCTGTATCAACTGGTTGTGTTTCTCCTTTAATGTAATTCCAAGTAAAGAATCCTCCTACTAGGACAATTACTAAAAGTGCTATCATAAAATATTTCATTATCTTTTTGATAATAGAAGTTTCCTTTTTACGAATATCGCGTTTCGTATCCGTATCAGAAATTAAGGAATGTTTTTTATGTTCTTCTTGAGACATTGTCTTCCCCCTTAAATTGGCATCAAATGATAACCATAGTTGTAGTTATTATACCTCATTCTTATTGAAAAATGAAGAAAGTCTATCATAAAGAGTGCCCTTCCAACAAAAAAAGCTTGAGGTTTCCCCCAAGCTCTATTGTTGATTATAAATCTTCTTCAGCTAAGAATGTGTTTAATACTTCTTCAACCATATCCCATTCAGCTTCTGTTTCGATTGGGTTTAATTGACCTTCAGTACCATCTTCGCCTTCAACATATGAGAATGCTTGTAATTCTACTTCTTCTCCTTCAGGAATTCCTGCTGGGTAGCATAATACATATGATTTGTTGAAATCATCAGATTCGAAAGTGAATAATACTTCGTGTAAAATTTCATTTCCTTCTTCGTCGATGATTGTAATATGTTCGTGACCTTCGTGGCCTTCTAAGTGATCATGTTCATGATCGTGATCGTGATGTTCTGTCATTTTCTTTCCTCTTTCCTTTGTTATTGATTTCCATTTAAATCTAAATAGTTTTGCAAAATCATGACTGCAGCTAGCATATCAATGACTTGTTTGCGTTTCTTTCTTGAAACATTACCCTCTTCGACAAGCATTCGTTCCGCCTGCATCGTCGTGAGTCTTTCGTCATGATAGACGATTGGAATTTCTAGTCGTTTCTCTAGGCTTGCACCATAACGACGGGACGCTTCTACACGTGGTCCTTCTGTATTATTCATGTTCTTTGGAAGACCGATGACAATTTTCTCAACACCGTACTCTTCCACTAACTCGACAACACGTTTGAACCCGAATTCTGAAGCATTCTCATTAATCGGAATTGTTTCAACCCCTTGAGCAGTCCAGCCCATTAAATCACTAACGGCAACGCCCACAGTTTTACTTCCGACATCTAATCCCATTAATCTCATACTAGGCATCTCTTCCTGTTGAGCGGATATAATGTCTAATGAGTTCTTCCAAAATCTCATCTCTTTCGTGGCGACGAATTAGGTTACGTGCATCACGATGTCTTGGAATATAAGCTGGGTCTCCAGATAACAAATATCCTACGATTTGATTAATCGAACTATATCCCTTCTCATTCAACGCATCATAAACGATGGTTAATGTTTCTTGAACGGTTTTTTCGTCCTTTTCGTTAAATTTAAATAGGACTGTTTCATCTATTGAACTCATAGCGACACCTCATTTCAATATATATACTTATTCTACAAGATTTTGGATGAAACTACAATTGATACTTACCGATTCTTAATATTTAGAAAGCCTTTCCTTTGCTTTAAAATCAAAAACCTTCCACGGGACTCTCTTCAAATCCCATGGAAGGTTTCATTTTGCATTACATTATTTAGCTAAATATTCTTTAAGCAATTCGAATGCTTGTGGAATACCTGCAGGGTTCTTACCACCTGCTTGAGCCATATCAGGACGGCCTCCGCCTCCACCTTGGATTGCTGGAGCAATTGCCTTAATGATATCGCCTGCTTTTAATCCTTTTGCATTTGCGTCTTTCGATACGGCTACTAAAAGGTTTGCTTTATCCGCAGAGGCTGTACCTACTACGAAGATATCGCTCGCACCTTTTTGTCTCCATGTATCTGCTAATTGACGTAATTCATCCATTTCTTTATTTTCAAGAGCGACAGTAATGAATGAAGTTCCGTTCACTTCTTCTACATTGTTGAAGACATCTGCGACTTCAGCTTTCATGATTTTAGCTTTTAGTTTCGCAATTTCGCCGTTTGCTTCTTTCAATTCTTGACCTAAAGTAGCCACGCGTTCTACAACTGTATCCAATTGGATGGCTTTCACTTCACCAGCTACTTGTTTTAATAAGTTTTCGTGATGGCTTAATAAGTCGAAGGCTTCTTTACTTGTGACAGCTTCGATACGACGAACACCGGCACCGATACCAGATTCAGAAACAATCTTGAACAATCCGATTTCTTGAGTGTTCGCTACATGGATACCACCACAGAGTTCGATTGACCAGTCACCAATGTTGACCATACGAACTAAGTTGCCGTATTTTTCACCAAAGAGTGCCATTGCGCCACGGCTTTTCGCATCTTCTAGTGTTGTTTCAACAGTAATGACTTCTAAACCAGCCCAGATTTTTTCGTTTACGATACGTTCCATTTCAGCTAATTCTTCAGAAGTAACTTGTCCGAAGTGACTGAAGTCGAAACGTAATCCAGTTGGTGTTACAAGAGAACCAGCTTGGTTTGCGTGAGTTCCTAAAACATCTTTTAATGCTTGGTGTAATAAGTGAGTTGCTGTATGGTTTTTAATGATTTTCGCACGTTCAGACGCATCCACCACTAATGTGTAAGTTGAGTTTACTTGTAAGTCGCCTAACACTTCTACAGTGTGTAATGGTTGTCCATTAGGAGCTTTCTTCACTTGTAATACATTCGCAACTACTGTACCGTTCGCGTCTTGAATTGTACCGTGGTCGGCTAATTGTCCACCCATTTCAGCATAGAAAGGTGTACGGTCGAATACTAATTGAGCATGAGCATCTTTATGTGCAGATTCTACTAACTCATCATCGACAACAATCGCTTTTAACACGCCTTCTTCTGTAGTTGAAGCATATCCAACGAATTCACTCTCTACATTGATGTCACGTAATACTGCAGATTGTACGTTCATTGATGTTTCTGTATTACGAGCAGCACGCGCACGGTCTTTTTGAGCTTGCATTTCTGCTTGGAATCCTTCTTCATCGACAGTGAAACCATTGTCGCTTGCGTATTCTAATGTTAATTCATATGGGAATCCATAAGTATCATATAGTTTGAACGCATTTTCGCCAGAAAGTGTTGTTTCGTTAGAAGCTTTCATGTCCGCAAAAATAGTTTCTAAGATTGCTAAACCGTCGTGAATTGTTTCTTGGAAACGATCCTCTTCGTTGGCAATCACTTTTTGAATGAATTCCATGTTTTCAGTGACTTCTGGATAGTAGCTGTGCATAATTTGAGCAACAGTTGGAACTAATTTAGTTAAGAATGAACCTTGAATTCCTAAACGTTGTCCGTGCATTACTGAACGACGGATTAAACGACGGATGATATATCCACGACCTTCGTTTGAAGGAAGCGCGCCATCCCCAATCGCAAAGCTTACTGCACGAATGTGGTCAGCGATCACTTTGAATGATACGTCAGTTTCTTTAGATTCATTGTATTTCTTGCCATCGCTTAAGCTTTCTAATTGCTTAATAATTGGCATAAATAAGTCTGTTTCGAAGTTTGTTGGTGTATCTTGGATAACAGAAACTACACGTTCAAGACCCATCCCCGTATCGACGTTCTTATGTGGTAATGGTGGATAAGTTCCGTCTGGCATATGGTTGAATTGAGAGAATACTAAGTTCCAAATTTCTAAGTAACGTTCGTTTTCTCCTCCAGGATAGTTTTCTGGATCATCTTCTGCTAAGTTATTATATTTTTCTCCACGGTCGTAGAAAATCTCAGTATCCGGACCACATGGACCTGCACCGATATCCCAGAAGTTATCTTCTACTGGAATGATATGATCTTCAGGAAGACCTACTTTATCCATCCATAACGCTTTTGTTTCTGGATCTTCTGGATAGTAAGTTACGTATAGACGGTCTGGATCAAGTCCTAACCATTTTTCGCTTGTTAAGAATTCCCATGCCCATGGAATTACTTCTTCTTTGAAGTAGTCCCCGATTGAGAAGTTCCCCATCATTTCGAATAATGTATGGTGACGAGCTGTGTGCCCTACGTTTTCGATATCGTTTGTACGAATACTCTTTTGAGCATTTGTAATACGTGGAACTTCTGGTGTTTCAGTTCCATCGAAGTATTTCTTAAGAGTCGCAACCCCTGAGTTAATCCATAATAATGTTGGATCGTTGACAGGAATTAAGCTCGCACTTGGTTGCACCTTATGTCCTTTTTCTTGGAAGAAATCAAGGTACATTTGACGAATTTCGCTACTTGATAATTTTTTCATCTTCATTCTCCTTCTTTTTGTAAATAAAAAAACTGCCCCATTGCTGCAAGGGCGTCCTACCGCGGTACCACCTTGCTTACAATGAAACAGCTGTTCATTCATCTCTAATTCCGATAACGCTGGAAGGGCGTTTGTATTTCTACAAAGTTTTCAATCGGGAGCACGATTTTGATGGCTATTTTCACCAGACAAGCCTCTCTAATAAGTAAAATCTCAATCCGATTGCTTACCTTTAGAAGTATACGAAAAGCGCCTAGTTTTGTCAACTATTCTAAGGGGTTGTGATTTAAGTTCTCCCTTCATTACTGCATCATCTGAACGATTTGTGTATAAATAATGGCAATACACATGGTGAGAAAAAGGATAGGAATCCTTCGAAAAATACGCTTCTCCATAAAACAAAATCCATAAAACACTTTCCTATGATTAAAATATCAGTTATACATTAAAAACTGATTGATACATGCTTATTTTAATACAGTCTAATCTAGGAACAAAAAGACCTATTTCAACATATAAAAGCCACGTGAGTTTTCACCCACGTGGCTTAATCATTTATCTATTAGAAGAATAAGCTATTATTCTTTTCTGCTTGGTAGTTTTGACGGACACGGTTACCAGCACCTGGTTCCACTTGTTCTAACGCTGACTCAATAATTTGTAATGACTCATCGTATTTGAATGTGTGGTTGAATTGGTCAAGTGCACGACCAATTGCTGTTTCGATTTCAGGATGTGATAAACGGTAACGGTTCGCATGTTGAATCATGTACTCTGTTAATTGTGCATTATCAACAATTTGTTCTGTGAAGATATCTAATTTTTCAACATCTTCTTCGATCACGTTGTTCGCCGCGTTAATTTCTGTCATATCTAATTTCACACGGTTCATCTTTTGCCATAATTGTTCAATACGGTTACTTGTTGCAAAGAACAATTCTAAGTACTCTTTTGGAAGACCTGGTAAGTGGTATTTCTCAATCGTACGTTTCATATTACGTAAGTCTAATTCGAAGACATCTAATCCGTCACGAATTGCTTTTTCTTGGCTACGTAAATCAGATAATGTGTTGACTAAATCAGTTTGATCTTCATCAATGCTGTTTAATTTATCAAGAACGAGTTCGTAATGTTCTTTCACTACTGAGTAAGGCACTTGATGGTTTTCCATCGCCTTGCTGTAGTATTGAACGGCTTCTTGTTCTTTTTCTAATTGTTCCGCAAATTCTTGTACACGAACGAATTCGTTATTTGACAAGATATAGTTTTGAGAAACACGGTCAACCTCGATATTCACATAACGGTTACTTTGTAATACTTGGTTCAAGCGTTTTTCAACTTGTGCTTTATTGCGGTATACAAATTCACGAGCTTCGATTTCAGCTTCCATCACATCATAAAGTTGGTCAATTTCACGAGCCACTTTATCTAATTGTTGACGAGCTTCTTCTAATTCTGTAGCAGCGATATGTCCGCGTGCCACTTCGATTGTTTTTTCAATCTTTTCAATTTCTTCAGGAATTGAAATTTTAGAGAATTGGTAATGCTCTTCGACCATGCGAGCATATCCTTGTTTCAAGTCTTCTACTTGTTCGTTGTACTCAGTTTCGATTTCTTTTAGTAATTGAGGAACTTGTTCAACGATTGACTCAAATTCTTTCATTTCGTTTTCGATACGTCCAAGTACTTCTTTGGCTTCTAAGTGGTCGCCTTCGTTTGTTAATGTATTAAATTTCGCGAAGTCTAATTCTAAATAAGCTAAACGTTTTTCTAACGTTTCTAGTGCTTCGCCGAATGAGAAACTATGTGCTAATAAGTCTTTGCGCATTGAAGCATAGCGTTCTTGTAATAAGTCTAGCTGTGCGCGGTTTTGTTTTTCACTATCCAATAATTTTTGTAATGCTGAGTAAATTTTATCCACTTCAGCTTTTGTTTCTTCAATCAAGTTTTCAGCTTGTTGTGTCACTTGGTTTCCTTTGATGAAGTTTAATTTTTGGATATATTGTTCTGCACTTACTAATGCAGCTTCGATTTCAGGGAATCGGAATCGTGTGATTGTTTGCCATGTTGCTTGCCATGTTTCGTACGTTCTCTTTGTTTGCCCTGTTAAATTCAAGTTTTTCAAAGTATAGAACGTGTCCGCAATCGGCACTGCCATTAACTTATCCTTTTTCTCTGATAATTCTTCAATTACTTTAGTTTGTTTCTTTGTCATGAATATTGCTGTTGCATAACCTGCGGCACCCAGTACCACAATCAGCAATAGAAAGATTACAAATCCCATGCTATAGCCTCCAAATATATATATTTACAGTTTTCACACATAATATCATTAGTAGTATAGCACGTTTTATAGCGATTTAGCAAAAAACTTCAAGGGTTTACGTTAATTTTTTGTTACTAGTACTTTGCATTTGTAATTTTCTGAAATCAAAAGAAAAAGGAGAACGGAAATCCGTTCTCCTAATCACTTACGCTTATTTAATTAATTCGTAAATCGCTTCTGCGTATATTGCAGCTGAGCGGAATAAATCTTCTAATGCGAAGAATTCATTTGCTTGGTGCATTGTATCGATTGAGTCTGGGAATAGCGCACCATACGCTACACCACGTTCAAAGATACGTCCGTATGTTCCACCACCGATTGATTGTTCGTGAGCTGGTAATCCTGTTTGACGGTGATATACGTCTAACAATGTTGATACCAATTTATCTTCTGGTGATACATAGTGAGGCACTTGAGCTTTACCGTGAGCTACAGTGAAGCCATATCCTGAAGCTACTACTTCTGTCTTAATTTCAAGGCCTTCAGCAGTAACGCCTAATGGATAACGGAAGTTTACTACTGCTACCCCACCTAATTCAGGTGTGTAAGTGAAGATTCCGGCATTAGCTGTCAATGGTCCCATCACTTCATGGTTGAAATCAACTTTCAAGTTTTTACCATCAGTATCTTCATGTAATACTTCAGCAGCAAATGCTAAGTATTTCTTCGCGTTGCCTTTGAAGTTGAATTGGTTTAAGAATTTAGCCAAGTGAGTTCCAGCATTGATTCCTTTATCTGGAGTAGATCCGTGTGCTGATTTACCAACAACATCTAAGATAACTTTGCCGTCTAATACTTGAGCACTACCTTCAATAGGATTTGCAGCAACATATGCAAAGAAGCGGTCAACTACTTCATCTGCATTTGGAACAACGATTTCCGCATGAGCATCTTGAGGAACCATGTTTTCACGTAACCCAGCATCGAAGCTTAATAATTGGTAGTCGCCTTCTGCAGCTCCACCAGGAATATCATAGTGTAATGAAAGAATTCCTTTTTCACCATTGATGATTGGGAATGTTGCGTCTGGTGAGAAACCAAAGTCTGGCATTTCTTCTGTTTGGAAGTAACGGTCCATACATTTCCAACCTGATTCTTCGTCTGTTCCGATAATGAAACGAACACGTTTTGAAACTGGTAATCCTAATTCTTTGATGATTTTTAATGCGTAGTATGCTGCCATACTTGGTCCTTTATCATCGCTTGAACCACGCGCATAAATACGATCATTAATAATTTGTGGCTCGAATGGATCTGTATCCCATCCAGTCCCTACTGGAACAACGTCCACGTGACCTAAAACTCCAAGAGTTTCTTTATAGTCTGGATTTGGTGCAAACTCGATGTGACCTGCTAAGTTTCCAACTTGTTTTGTTGTGAAACCATCACGTTCACCGATTGCTAAGAATGCTTCAAGCGCTTCTTTAGGTCCAGGACCTACTGGTGCATCCTCTGTCGCTTTAGAATCATCACGCACACTATCGATACGTAATAATGTGAATAAATCTTTTAATAGATCTTCTTTACGAAGTTCTACTTCTTTTTTCCAATCAATTGTCATCCAATCGCTCCAATCTCTATCAAGTAGATTCAATAGTCTTATCTTACCATTTTTACAAAAGGATGAAAAGCGGTTAAACCCTTTCTATAACAAATAAAAGCCTAGGATTTCTCCTAAGCTTTCGTTATTCATTCATCATTAATGATTCTAATTCTTCTTCGGTTAAAGGTCTGCTCTCTCCTAACGCGAGGCTCTCATCTAACTTGAGCGGTCCCATCGTGAGACGTTGCAAGTCTACCACAGTTTTTCCGCAGGCTTTCACCATGCGTTTCACCTGATGGAATTTTCCTTCTTTCAAATGAATCTGAACAATCGAGTCATCCTGCGCCACACTAAGAATATCCAGACACGCTGGCATACACTCCGTTCCATCCGATAACACGATGCCCTTCTCAAAAGCAGCGGCATCTCCCTCTGTCATCACGCCTTCGACTCTTGCTTGATAGATCTTTGTGACGTGTTTCTTCGGTGAAAGAAGACGGTGTGCCAACTCTCCATCATTTGTCAAAAGCAATAATCCATGCGTATCGATATCCAAACGACCTACTGGAAAGACTCCTTTTTTAAAATAAAGTGGATCGATTAAATCCAGTACTGTTTTATGAAGATTATCTTCTGTGGCACTGACGACTCCCTTAGGCTTATTCATCATAATATAGACGAACTCTTCGTATTGAATCTTTTCGCCATCGAATAGAATCTCATCCGTTTCAGGATTCACTTGAACTTTTCCATTGGTTACGACTTTACCATTGACGGTAATTCGTTTTGCCTTTAATAAAGATTTGACCTCGGAACGAGTTCCAAGGCCACAATCTGCTAAACATTTATCTAATCTCATTATTTCATCCTCAATTTACGACGAATACCACCGACGCGAGCGCCAAGCATTTCATCAGCTAATCGATTCTTCAAGGTAATTAGTCCGTAAGTCGCCGCTCCGACAAAACCTACAGCCGCAACTGCAATTAACGCACGTACTTTACCACCGATTGGCATTACATGTTTAATCGCATATAGAGTCAGTGCTGAAGTGATGGCCATCGCAAGAGATGCAAGAAGTACTTGCCCGAATTTCTTCAATACGTAATTCAAATCGAAACGAGTAATACGAAGAACGTGACGGCACATATAAAGCGTCGCTACAAAGTATGCTACTGAGCTGGCAATTAACGGACCTGCTCCACCAAGGAAGTAAATCATCATTGGTTGCCATAGTAATTTAATAAGCACTGTAAATCCTAATGCTTTAATCGCAATGATATGTTGTTCCATTGATTGCAGGATGTAAGTGAATGTTACGAATAATCCTAAGAATACACACATGATACATGAAACCATTAATAAATACGTTCCTGTTGGGTCTGGCGAATAGAACACGTTATAAATCGGCTCTGAGACAATCGCCATTCCTACAGAAGCTGGAATCATGATGTATGCAAATAATCCAAGGTTGTTAGCAATGACGCGTTTCACTTCTTCACGGTCATTGACTGAATAATGAGCCGCAAGCAGTGGCAATGCCGCTGTTGAGATACTCATCGCTAGCGAAATTACAATCATAATAACCTTATTCGCATTAAATCCAAATAAAGTAATCAGTTCTTTCCCTTCTTCAAACGAGAAGTTCGTAAAGATTGGAACCAGACGTTGGAATGTTTCTTGGTCAATCAAGCTGATGATTTGGATACTTGAAGTTACTAACACGAAAGGTAGAGCTTCACGCATTACTTCAAAAATAATTTTCCAGAAACTTAGTGGTCGTTCAGGACGCCCTTCTTCCATTAATTCCATCATACCTTTATGGTCACGGAACATCTTATACGCTAAGTATAAGAACGCGATGACCGCTCCGACAAAGGCCGCAAATGTAGAATGGGCTACAGCGTTCACGAATCCGCCGTGGATGATACGCATTACAAAATACGTTAATCCTAACATATACAAGATACGGACAACTTGTTCCCATAATTGAGATTTCGCAGAAGCCGCCATTTCGTTGTACCCTTGATAGTATCCACGCATTAAGCTAAGCGGTGGAATAATTAATACCGCAGGCGTAAGCGAACGGATAACCAAAATACTATCCGCAATCTCTTCAGGAGTAGCTCCTTTTGCAAAAAGTGGCGCTGCAAAATACATTCCCGCCGCAAAGACTACTCCAAGGAATGTCATAAAGAGCATTGTTCCTTTAAACAGCCTCCAACTCGTCTTATAGTCTCTTCTTGCATGGTTGTCCGCTACGATTTTAGAAATCGCAACAGGAATCCCTGCCGTTGATATTTGTAATACTAAAGCATAAATATTATAGGCGATAAAATATAGGTAGTTCGCATTATCCCTATCGGCACCCATCCACATTCCCCAAGGGATGATATATAGTGCTCCAAGCAATCTTGAGACGATATTCCCGATCGTTAACCAAGATGAACTTTCCAAGAGAATTTGTTGCGAATTTTTCTGATTTCGAATTTTATCACTCAGGCCTACATATGGCTTTCTTTTAAACATATATTGAAAAATCCTCTTTCTTAAATTATACCAACCATAAGAGTACATTATTTTAATGTAAAATGCTAGCAATCTTATGAAACCTTAAGCAGTTAGTAAACTTTGCATAAAAAAAGAACCGAACTGAAGCGCTCGATTCTTTTCGTTGATTAGTCTAATAAACTTGTTTGACCTTCTTCTTCCACTTCGACAGGAGCTGCTACTCCAATGCCATAGTGAGCACGAACTTTTTGGTTCAAGTCGGCAACGACTTCTGGATGGTCTGCCAAGTATGCTTTAGCATTTTCACGACCTTGACCAATCTTCTCGTCGTTATAAGCGTACCATGCCCCACTCTTCTTCACGAAGTCGAGGTCTGCTGCCATGTCGAGTAATTCCCCAAGTTGAGAAATCCCTTCTCCGTACATAATATCCACAACAGCTGTTTTAAATGGTGGAGCCACTTTATTTTTAACAACTTTGATTTTAGTTTGGTTCCCTAAAATTTCAGTACCTTGTTTGATTTGGTCTGCACGACGTACTTCTAAACGAACAGTCGCATAGAATTTCAACGCACGTCCACCAGGTGTTGTTTCAGGGTTCCCAAACATAACGCCCACTTTTTCACGGATTTGGTTGATAAAGATTGCGATTGTTTTTGTTTTATTAATTGAACCTGATAATTTACGTAATGCTTGAGACATTAAACGAGCTTGAAGACCTACGTGTGATTGCCCCATGTCGCCATCGATTTCGGCACGTGGAACTAACGCAGCAACTGAGTCGACAATAACGATGTCAACGGCTCCAGATGATACTAAAGCATCTGCAATTCCTAATCCTTGTTCCCCTGTATCTGGTTGAGATAATAATAATTCATCAATGTTTACGCCTAAAGCTTTTGCGTATTCTGGATCTAGAGCGTGTTCAGCATCGATAAACGCTGCTACTCCACCACGTTTTTGAACTTCCGCAACAGCATGTAATGCAACAGTTGTTTTACCTGAAGATTCTGGTCCGTATACTTCGATGATACGTCCACGTGGGAATCCACCTACGCCTAATGCGATGTCTAATGCTAGAGAACCTGAAGATACTGTTTGAATTTGTGTATCTACTTTTTCTCCTAATTTCATTACGGCACCTTTACCGTAGCTCTTTTCAATTTTCTTTAGCGCATCTTCCAATGCTCTTTGACGATTTTCATTTTCTGCCATGTTTTAATTCCTCCACGAATTTTAAGTCAAACATATTGTACACTATGTTCTATTCCATGCGCAAGTAATACGCGAACATTTGTTCTTATTTTGTTCGAACTTGTTTTAATAAATATTTTCTAAGTAAATTCCAACCATGTTGTACCGCGAATTCACGGTTGTCGTTACGAGTACGTGCAAGATGCAATTCAAGAACTTCGACGTCTGTTTGAGAAGCTAATGCGACGAAAATCGTTCCGACTTCTTTTCCTTCCATTTCACTTGGTCCAGCGACTCCTGTAAATGAAATTCCCAAATCGCTTTGATAATGGAGTCTTGCTTGTTCGGCCATCGCTTTAGCACATTCTGCACTGACCATTCCAAATTGATCGAGCAAAGTGCTGTCGATTCCTAGTTGCGTTTCTTTCGCTTCTCGTTGATAAGCGACTGTTCCTCCTTGGAAATAGGCGGAGCTTCCTTCGAACGCCACGACACTTGCTGCAAACAGTCCTCCTGTTAAACTTTCAGCAGAGGCAATTGTGAGTCCTGATTCTTTTAATAACTCAACAGTCACTTCTTGCAATGAATTGTGGTCGCCGTATCCATAGAAGAATTCTCCAACTTGCGATTGGATCAGTAGTTCCATACCATCAAGAAGCTCTGTACATTCTTCTTCCGTTTCTCCATTGGCTGTCAATCGAAGCATCACTTCGAATTTACCGGCATATGGTGCAATCGTTGGATTTGTTTGTCCCTCGATTAAATCTTCTAGGATGGTCACTAAGCGTGATTCCCCAATTCCAAAGAAACGTAAGTAACGAGATTCGAATAAATCCACTTTGCCCACTTTCTTACGTAAGAAAGGCAACACTTCTTTTTGCATCATCATTTTTAATTCATTTGGTGGTCCAGGTAGAACAATGAATTGACGGCCATCTTTTTCAAAACCACAACCAACTGCAAGTCCATTATGATTTTTAAAAACAGTACCGCCCTCAAAAGCTAGTGCCTGTCTACGATTATTTTCACTCATGTCGCGATGAGAACGCACGTGAAAATCGATTACTTTTTGAAGAGCTGCCTCATCTTCGACAAGTGGCACATCTAAAAATCGCGCCAGTACTTGTTTAGTGATATCATCCGTTGTCGGTCCAAGACCTCCAGATAAAATAATCAATTCACTTCTTGAAGCAGCTAATTCAATCGCTTCATACATTCTTTCTTCATTATCACCAACCACTTGTTGATAGTAAGTTGGAATCGAGTTTTTAGCTAATTCTTGGGCAAGGTAAGCACTATTCGTGTTCACAATTTGCCCCATTAGTAACTCTGTACCAACTGCAATGATTTCTGCATTCATAATTTCGCCTTCCTTAACACTCTTTTGTAAAAATAAAAGCCCAAAACAACTGTTTCAGGCTTCGTTTGTTATTCTGTTTTAGTAAATGAATCCGCAAATACATGTCGATTCTTTACAAAATAATCCAAACCTGAATAGATTGTAAATACTAAACAACTATAAAGTAAGATTTGTCCGATTGGAATTCCAATGGCCTTAAAGAACAAATCATCTGTTAATAGGAAAATAATCGCCAACATTTGAGTAGCGGTTTTTACTTTACCTGGCCAAGCAGCTGCCATGACTTCGCCATCTGTCACCAGTAATAGTCTAAGCCCTGTTACTGCTAATTCTCGACAAACAATGATACTCACAACCCAAGCAGGAGCTAAGTTAAATGACACGAGCATAATGAATGCGGTCATCACTAGCATTTTATCTGCTAAAGGATCAGCGAACTTCCCAAAGTTTGTCACTAATTTGTATTTGCGTGCTAAATATCCATCAAGATAATCTGTAAAACTAGCTACTGCGAAAATAATCATCGCCAAGAAGTGAACTACACTGATTTGAGAGCCTACAAGACTCATCACACCGAGCGCTTCACTTGGCAAACACATGAGGATGATAAACACCGGAATCATGAAAATTCGCAATACGGTTAATTTATTCGGTAAATTCATCGCAATTCTCCTATTGAATCGTGATATAAATACGTGTTGCTGTTGAACCTTCAGGAATTGTTAGTTCAACACCACCAACAGTAATCGTACCTAATGGCGTATATCCAAAGTCCATACGAATCGTTGTTGTTCCTTCTGGAATTGAACCAGTCACTGTTTGATTTGTAGCTGGAACTCCGTCTGCCACAACTTTACCATCCGCTGAAATTTGTGCCCATAAAGCATTTCTTGCTTCATTGAGTACTTTCACATCTAATGGGAATTTACTTACATTCGCGATGTAGTACAATGCATTTCCGTTCGCATATGAATAAGTAACGCTTGTCACTTCTGGAGCTGCAGTTGTCGTTGTAGCAACAGTTGTTTCTGCTGCAACAGCTGTTTGCGTTGTAGCTTGAGTCGTTACAGGCGTATTGCGTTGCGCACGGTTGCTAAATACAGCTTGCCCGATTGCAAAAATAATCGCCACGATGAACATTCCCAATAAAATGGTTGGGAAGTAATTTTTTAGAGTATTGGATACTGAAGACCATTTACTCTTATTTTTATTTAAACGTGAACGATTACTTGAAGTAGTCGTATATGTTGTAGAAGGAGTTGTCTTCACAACAGCCTGCGGGATTTCTGATGCATGCTCTTCTAATAAAGCTGCTCCATCTAATCCAACTGTATCAGCAATTTGTTTGATGAATGCGCGTGTATAAAACGCACCTGGCATCAAGTCGAAGTCATTATCTTCAATTGCGATTAAATAACGTTTTTGAATTTTTGTAATTTGTTGCAAGTCATCAAGAGTGTAGCCTTTTAATTGCCTTGCACTTTTTAAAATTTCTCCGATTGTTTGTGTCATTATTTCACCATCTTTTCATTTTCTCATTGAAAAGTATACCATATCTTGAAAATGAAAAAAACAAAAAGAAGTCGCTATGTAGTGTTTAGCCTATTTTACAAACTGGATATATAGTGTATCTTCCTTTGAGTGCCCATTTGGAAGGTGCGCCTTTAGGGTAAATTGATGTGCTTTCTCATTCCATTCTACCCTCACCGTGCCATTAGAAAATTGAATAGTATCAGGAAAAGTCATCTCGTCCCCATTAAAAGACAGTTTTTGCCGCACCGTCTGACTCGCCATCTCAAGCATTATGTCCATTCGATACCCATCTTCCAGAAGGCGATATTCAAGAGTGTTGTGGGCATGGATTTTGAGTAGCGCGATAATAAGGAAACTGGCAATCGCAAGTAACGCCAGAAACTGAAATAGTAATGTTCCTTTTCTTTTAAGGTTTGTCATTTTTCTTTTCCTTAGCCTCTTTCACTTTGACATAAATAGCTCGATTCTTTGGCGCGAAATTTAAGCGAAAAGTACTTCCTTGATTGAGCGTTGTCGAAATCAGTAACCTGCTTCCATTTCTTTTTATGGAAAGACTCCGAATCCCATAAAGAAATGGTTGGTGTCCTCCATTTCCTCCTGCTCCTTTATAAATCTTCCCGCCATCTTTCCAACTAGAAACGAGAGTAATGACCTCTGTTTTCTCAGATACGGTATTTGTAAAATGCGCAGTATAAGGATCGTAGCCATTAAACGAAGTCAGTCTAAAGCCTGCATAATTAAAATTCATTTGCTGAACGGCGACATGCCATTTAATATCGTCAGGAACATTGAGGCGGTCCTTGATTTTTAGAAACGCTGTAGAAAGTCCCATAAACGCTACTAAACTAATCGATATGATCACGAGCGCCATTAGGTGTTCAATGAGTAGAAATCCGGACTTTTTTCTCGGTAATCGCATTGATTTGAAACACCTCCTCATGCTCTCCGCAAGAGACCGTTACTGTCGTTGGAGATGCAGTTGCAGTTACTTTTTCAAATGTCACCTTTTTCATCTTTTTCATCTCTTCGTTTGGCAATTTTTCAACGCTAGCAGGATAAGTCGCACTGGCTTGTAGATCCATTAACTGCGTAGCCGCAGCGTCTAAAAAGCAGCCTTTGAGTTGTTGACGGTGATAGAGCTGCCCCATCATAAAACTGATTAAGGACACAATAACGGTCAAAACCATCAACCCGATTAAGGCTTCCAGCAATACATACCCTCTACTTTTCGGTAATTTCAACATGATACTTAGCCTCCCCTAACTGAAAAACATAAGTGTACCTGCGATTTTTTCCATCAAATGTCACGGATGAGAACTGGCTAACATTCCCACTATAGGGTTTAAAACCATACGTTTGAACAGAATAACTTTTCATCGTATCCGGAAAGCGAATCTTCTTATCCAATTCTCTAGCTCCATGACAATTTAATTCGACAATTCCGCCAGAAACAGTTACAAACGAACCTTGTCCCGTTGAAATTGCTGTAATCTGCGCTGTATCCATCACTTGCTCAAACTCTCTAAGAAATACTTCTTCCTTCCAATTTACATAGGAGCGACTAATCAAAGGCGGAGTCAGTAAGAGTAAGAAGCAAGTAATGGCGAGCGCAATTAAGCATTCAACAAGCGTAAATGCTCTCTTTTTCATAATTAATGTTAATTATTTTCAACTGCAGTTTTATCTGCTTTGTTATAGGCATCTAGTTGATTTTTATCAATATACTTTTGGTTAAACAATTCATCCACCGTTGGAGCAGTATTTGTATTCTTATCCAACATATACGCTTGCTTTTGGTTCTCGATTATATGCACAATAGCAGCATCCGATTTTTTCTTTGCTTCTTCTCGTTGTTGCGCAATATTCGGAATAATGAGTAGCATCATCAAGCCAATAATAAAGAGGCACACGAGTAATTCGATTAACGTGAAGCCTTTTTTCTTTGTTTTCATTTTCATTTTAATTTCCTCCAATCATCGTTAGTGTCGGTAGTAATAAAATCAGATACATGGAAACGATGAGGAATCCAATCCCCATAAGTAGTAACGGTTGAATCCACTTGATTTTCTTTTCGATGCCTTGGGTAAATTCGTCGAGCATTTGGTCTGCGTATACTTGTAGTTGCACGTCTAGTTGCCTCGTCTTTTCTCCTTCTAATACCAGCCAGATAAACTCCTGCCGGAATAGCTTCATCTTCTCAAGCGCCGTAGAAAAAGATTCTCCTTGAATCAGCTGTTCTTCTAGTTTCTGCGCAATCATCTTCGACAGTGCGCTCGTTCCTTCTTTTTTCAGTTCGGAGACCATCGACAATAGCGACTGTCCATTTCCGAGAAAATACGAGAACTCTCGTGCATACAAAAACGTCACGTATTGTTGCGCACTCTTCCCGATAACCGGCAGTGAAATCAACATGCGAAACTGATCATAAGTGTTCTTCCTTTTCCAGTACAAGCGGACAAGGAGAACGAGTGCCACAACAACAATCAAAAATCCCGTTGCCAGCTGTGGTAAGTTTTGAAACCCAAGCCATATCCAATAAAGGAAGCCAGACTGCTTGAGTTGTTCTTCTTGCACCATGCTCGACAATTGGTCGAGTAAGAGCATTCGGATACAGAGCACCATTCCGATAACAAACGTAAAAAGAAACGCAGGATACATCATCATCTGCTGCATTTTCTTTTGTTGTTTTTGCTTCCGGGTTAGAAACTCCCCGATCGACGCACAGGCCTTCTCAAAGCTACCAAACTGCATGGATAAATAAATTTGTGAGGTGTTCGTTTCTGAGTACCCGACATTCTTCAAGCACTCATCAAAGCGCCGTCCTTCACCAAGCGTATCCCGCATTTGTTCGAGGTCTTTCTTCTCTGCTTCGAATAAGTATTCTAGAAATTTGAGCGCCTCATCCAAGCTGAACCCTTCCTGAAGTAAATGAGCAAGCTGAATGAGGAACCGACTTTGAACAGGCCCCTTCCACTTCTTAGATAATTTGATAGGTTTCGTAAGTTTTGTCCGTAATGTATCCCAATGCATAAGCCTTCCTCAATACCTTATTAAAAGGATATACTCTTTCTTCGTCTGCCGAAAATTGATTCGTTTTAAAGAAATGCGATAACTTTTCATGAGTTTCGATTTCAAAAATCGTTCCGCGCTTTTCTCCGTTTGTTAAATGATTACAATGCAACTCGCATTCCTTACCGCATAGCCCACAATACTGAGGGAGTAGGCGTTGTGAACAAATCGCGATAATGGTTTGCTCGAGCATCGTCTTACTAACCCCAAGTTCCAAGAGCCTTGCTACCACTCCATTACAGTCTTTTGCATGAACGGTCGCTAGAATCAAGTGCCCAGTTAAGGCTGCACGAATCGCCATCTTTGCCGTCATTTCATCACGGATTTCACCGATGAGTAAAATATCAGGATGGTGACGCAGGCAACTCTTAATCAGTAATTCATACGTAATTCCAGCCTTCTCATTAATCTCCGTCTGTAAAAACATTGGCTCATGATACTCCACTGGGTCTTCCATCGTAATCACTTGAAGTGTCTTTTCTTGCATACGGCCCCTGAGCAACGCATACATCGTACTCGTCTTTCCAGAACTGACCGGTCCAGAAAATAAAATCAAGCCGCTCTTATAGCGTAGGAACTGTTGCAAGAGCGCCCAGTCCTTTGGAAAATAAGTCATCGAACGAATCGACGCCTTTTCTTTTTTGGACCGATGCAAGAGCCTTATAACCATGGATTCCTTCTGCTTAAAATTCGTAATCACTGATAATCTCAGTTCAATCATCTGGTCCTTTGAAATCTCAAAGGTTAAGGAACCACTCTGCGGTCTTCGTCTCTCTCCTACATCCATTCCTGCTTGATACTTTAAGTACGAAATAAATTGCAAGGCCACTTCGTCTGAAATCTTTCTCAACTCTTTTAACCCGTTGACATCTCTTAAATAAAATACATACTCCTCTCCAACCGGTAATAAATGAATATCATCTAATTGGTGTTTAATGGCTTGCGTGAACACTTCCGTTGCTAATTCATTCATTTCCATCGTTCTTCCCCCACTCTTTGACTAGTCATAAAGAACTACGATAAAAAATAAAAAGGAGTCTTTTGGGCAACAAAAAAACGCTGAAGAAAATCTCTTCAACGTTTTAAATGTATTATCTAATTTTTTTCAAGGTCCCTAGTCCTACACCGACTGCGGCACCAACGGCATCCACAAAGACATCTTGAATCAGCGGTGTGCGTCCTGGAGTTACCCCTTGGTGGAATTCATCGGTCATCGCATATAGCACTGCGATAAAGAACGCCAAGAACTGCGGCCATCCTTTTTTACGGACGTGAACACTTAACCCTCTCGTCCATTGATATCCGATGAAGAAGTAAGCTAAGAAATGAGCGGCTTTACGAATAAAGAATTCGATAAACTGCGCATATCCTAAAGAAGGAATACTGATGGTTTGTCCTGCATATTCAAATTTGATTTTGGATAAGATTTCCGAAAATGGTTGCATCGGAAGTCCTTTTTGAATCGTTGAAACTAACGACTGATCCTTGTAAGGCATACTTGAACTAATAAAAATTAAAACCATGACTGCAATCGCTAGTGTAATCGCAATGGTTGCTTTTGTTTTCTTGGACATGAAACCTCTCCTTCCTCGTTAACTTTCTTTATTATGGTCAACTCTACAAGTTTAGTCAAGCGTCTTTCCTATTTCTTAAATTCCATAAAAAATAGATAAAAATGTATATTGACGTCATTTTATGAAAGCGTTACAATTAAAGAAAATAATACCTTTTGGGAGGGTATCAAAATGGAACGCTATACTCAAGATTTAAGCTTATTGGTAAAACAGATTCAGCTGCTTGAGGAACAACAGCAGCAACAGAATTACTACAACAATCTCTTCAGCCAGAATCCAAATCCGTATAACAAGTCTTTTGAAGAGATTATCGAATACTTGCTCGGCACTTCCGAGTCCACTTTCTTAATCCACCACTTTGAAGATTTCCCACAAGCGCTGTCCTATGACCAGCAGAAAGAATTCCAGAAGCTGCGACACTATTATTTGCGTCATCAAAACGCCTTGCGCTGTTTCAACAAACCGTTTTCCGAAGAATGCTACGCGCTGACCTCGCTGTGGATTAAAGGCATGCGCGGTGACAGCATCATCGATCTCATTCCTCATCTCGATAGCTTGAGAGATTATTTCCACTTACATTACCAGAAACTTCTAGGCCTACCTACCGTCTCCTACAAAGACGTTTTATCCTTCTCGTTTGGCCCACAAATTACTGAGTTCTATTACACGCTCATCAAAGAGAGCAAAGATTCTTTCTTGCGCCTTTATAACGATTACTTAGAGTCATTCCCGCAAACGTATATTCCTGTGCACTATTTACATTTATCAAAAGAAGAGACGCTGCTCGTTTTAGAGGAGCTGATTACTCTTGCGTCTTCCGTTTTGCCAAAACAAGACTTCTACATTAACTTTGGTCCAAATCCATTTCCTAGTCATTTCCATAATGAACAGACAACTTACTTAAACTTGGGTGTATTCACTGATTTTATGACTGCGCTGCATCAATGCTTGAAGCAACTCGGCAAAGTCTTTCTTCAGGAATACACCCATTCTTTTGTGATAATGCAAAAATCCGATTTCGAGCAGCTTCATCTGCACCATTCTATTTTAGAATTTTGTACACTTCTACCGATTTTATCCCAAACGATTTCCAAAGCCATTATTAAAACCATTTATCCGGATAAACTGAATGACGAGAAGTTTGTAAATCAAATCCAAGAAGAATTGCTATATCACTATTTTAGAACGAATAAGTTAAACAACAGCATCGAGAGTCATCAGCCATTGCAAGAAATATTAAAATGCTACATCGAAATGGAAATTGAAGAAGATTGGTTCAATGGTGCCTTCCCTTCCATTGAACTCTCGCACGAGTGGAACGTTCGCTCTAATGAGTGCTTGCATAAAGTTCCTTCGACGCATATGGATGGGCTACTTCGTCATATTCACTGGACTAAAGGCGAACTCGGAAATGCCTTTGGTAAATTACTAGGCCTCTTCTCCATCTTCTGCAGTGGTCTGCCAAAAGAACCATATGATCATCCATTTTCGGAGTTTCTCGAGCACTTCTCTTCTGACCAGTTACGCAGATGGCATCCAACTTATCAATTAATCGAGCACTTGCGGATGAATCCTGAATCGACGAAATGCTGCTGGGTATTCTTTAAGCAGAAGCTGAATGAATTCAAATAAGTCAAAATTATCATATATGATAATTTTCTTTTATAATCATTACCAAATATGGTAATTACCATATTTGGTAATGTCACACTAAAAAAGATCCCATCAACAAAATTTTGCTGATGGGATCTTCACTTTATAATTCTGTAAATTGATCTGGACGTTTTGTTGGAATCGTTGTAGCTCCGTGTTTTTGAAGCCATACAATATCGTACCAACGGTTGAATTTACATCCACATTTTTTGAAGTGTCCGCATTCTTCAAACCCTAAATATTTATGATAGTTTACACTATTCATCGTTAAGTACTCATCTTCCACTTCTGGAACAGCTACACAGGCATAGATGTTTTGATACCCTAACTCTAGTAATTTTTTCTCTAAGGCAGCATAAAGCAATTTACCATAGCCTTTTCTTTGATGATCCAAGCTAATATAAATACTGACTTCGGTCGACCAATCAAAGGCGGCACGTGCAGAAAACCTTCCAGCATACGCATATCCGACGACTTCTCCGTCCTCTTCTAACACCAGATATGGAAAGTTTTCTAATGTTTTCTGGATACGTCCTTCAAACTCTTCCACGCTAGGCACCACTTCTTCAAACGTGATAGCTGTCGTTTCTACATAAGGGGCATAGATAGCTTGAATAGATGTTGCATCTTCAACTGTTGCTACTCTTAACAATACATTACTCATTGGCTGTTGAAAGTTCCACGGGAGGAACTGTAACTCCTTTTAATAATTTATGAACGGGGCATTGACGCTCTGCTGCTTCAAGAATTTCGCGCGCTAATGCTTCGTCTCTACCTGGCATCGCAACAAAAACGGATGGATGGAATAGATATCCTTCTCCCTCTGAATCCAATGTCAAATCAATCTTCACTTCAACCTTGCTCTTATGTTCTAATTTCATGCGTTTTTCTACAAATTCAATCGACGCATTTAAACAAGTGGCATAGGCTAAGGCAAATAATTGTTCTGGGTTTGTCCCAGCATCTGCACTTCTTGGCGATGAAATCTGTGTGCTAAAGTCTTTGTCTCCATTTCCTTTAGTGTACGCTACCCCTGTTAGTCCGTCTTCGTTAACGGCTGTTGTTGTATATAAAATTTTCTCCATGCTCTCACCTCATGCAAGTTTCTTCTTGTAGAATAGCACATTCCTAAAAACAAAAGCTATCCTAACAAACTGTTAAGATAGCTCTTTTTGCATTATAACCATTCATTATATTTTTTAATATACGCTTTTTTAACAACCGTTACTAAGAACATGTATCCTGCGATAATGAGAATTAATGCAAGGAAGTATAGTCCGTTTAGCGGTGCAAGTTTTAATGGTCCTGCTAGTGGTGTGTAAGGAAGAACCGTTACAACAAATAAAGCGAATAAAGATGTCACTAGCAATGAGAACGCTGGTTTAGATTGAACGAATGGTAATTTTGGTGAACGTAACATATAAATAACCATCGTTTGTGACCACATAGATTCAATAAACCAACCTGTTTGGAAGACCATCAAGAAGAATGCTGGATTCGTAGACGATGCATAACTGCTTCCAGTAATCATTGGTGCGATTCCAAAGAACATCACTGCAAAAGTAATGATGTCGAAGATAGAACTGGTTGGTCCAAACCAAGCCATAAATCGTGTGATAGAGCTTGCTGTCCATGCGCGTGGTTGTTTTAAGAAATCTGCGTCAACATTATCAAACGGTAATGCCACACAGCTTAAATCATAGATTAAGTTCAATACAATTAAGTGAACTGGTGCCATTGGTAGGAATGGTAGGAAAATACTTGCGAATAATACAGAGAAGATATTCCCGAAGTTTGATGAAACGGTCATCTTAATGTATTTTGTCATATTCGCATAAACTTTACGCCCTTCAATCAATCCTTTTTCAAGAACGAGTAAGTCCTTATCTAATAAAACGACATCTGCAACTTCTTTAGCAATATCCACGGCACTATCGACAGAAATTCCGACATCGGCCACTTTTAGGGATGGCGCATCATTGATACCGTCGCCCATGTAACCAATCTTGTGTCCTTTTGCTTTTAGTAAATGAATAATGCGTGCCTTTTGTTCTGGAGATAGTTTTGCAAAAATCGTTGTTTCTTCAGCTACTGCTGCTAATTCTTCATCGCTCATATCTTCAATTTCAGTACCGAGTAAGACTTTATCTACTGGTAGCCCTACTTTTTCGCAGACCGTTAGCGTTACTTTTTCATTGTCCCCTGTAAGAATCTTCGTTGTTACACCATGTTCTTTTAACGCTTGAATCGCTGGTGCTGCAGAAGGTTTTGGTGGATCAAGGAAGGCTAAGTAACCCATTAGAATCATATTCGATTCATCTTCAACCGTGAAGGCATGGTGAGTATCTTGATATTTCTTTTGGCTCACACCAAGGACGCGAAGCCCTTGTTCGTTTAAGCCGCTCACTGCTTCTAGGATAGATTCGCGAATTTCATCCGTAATTGGGTGAACCACATCTCCGTCTTTTACATGAGTAGAGATGCTAAGCATTTCTTCTAGTGCTCCTTTTGTTACAAGCACTGCTTCATCGTCTTCTTTCACGATAACGCTCATACGACGACGTTCGAAGTCAAATGGCAACTCATCAATCTTTTGGTAACGTGTTGCTAAATTTTGTAGATCTTCGTGTTCGTCGGCTTCTTTTTCTGTACGTGTAATAATCGCACGGTCTAATAAGTTTTTAAGTCCTGTTTGGAAGTAGCTGTTTAAATACGCAATTTTTAATACGCCCATATCTAGATTTGCGTGAATATCTAATGGGTATTCAAGAATAATTTCATCTTGTGTAAGCGTACCTGTTTTATCAGTACAAAGAATATCGATAGCCCCTAAATCTTGAATGGCATTTAGTTTTTTAATAATGACTTTTTCTTTGGCCATGATGACTGCCCCTTTTGCAAGGCTGGCTGTAATAATCATTGGCAACATTTCTGGAGTTAATCCCACGGCAACACTTAAGGCAAATACCCCTGCCTCTAACCAGTCACCGTCTGTTAATCCATTAATCAAGAATACAACTGGCACTAATACAAGCATTAAACGAATCAATAGCCATGAGATTTTATTCATTTCTTTCTCAAAACTCGTTTGTTCTTCAAAAGTATTGAGTGTTTTTTCGATACGACCAATCATCGTATCATTCCCTGTTACTAAAATAACTGCTAAAGCACTACCGCTGACAACGTTTGAACCCATAAACACAAAGCGTTCGCTCTCGAGTGCTTGTTTTTTCTTTTCTTCTTCATCTGGAACCCAGATTGATTTTTTCTCAACAGATTCACTTTCACCAGTCAAGCTGGATTGTTGAATAAAGAAGTCACGTGTTTCTAATAATAATGCATCCGCTGGCAACATGTCCCCAGCGCTTAATTTAATAATATCTCCAACTACTAAATCTTCAATCGGAACTTCCATCTGTTCGCCATCTCGAATAACGGTTGCTGTATTGACGATTAGACTAGATAAGTTACTAGCCGCCTTGTCACTTTTCATTTCTTGAACAAAACGAATCGTTCCTGATACAGCTACGAGCACCACGATAATGATGGAAGTTGTTGGGTCTGCTTCACCTGGTTTTGCTAGAATCACATTCGTGAATAATGAGATTACCGCAATCACTAATAGAATTACCGTAAATGGATTGATAATAGACTCATAAATCTTTTTCCAAATTGGATCTTCTTTAGCCTTTGTAATTTTGTTTTCTCCATATGTTTCACGGAGTGTTTCTACTTGTTCTTCATTTAATCCTTTTACAGATGTGCCTAACGCTTCTAGAACATCTGCCATTGGATTCATCAATGCTAAGTCGATTCTTTCTTTTGCTGTTTTCATAGTCTTCACCTCGTTTTTAATATAGGCGAAGCTCCGGGTGATCATCACACTCTTCCCTTCGCTCATTGATTTGTTTCGTTTGACTCTCCGGTCCTGGCATATGATCACCCTCTTTCTAAAAATTTCTGGCAAATGAAAAAGCACCTTGTCATAGCCTAAACGCGACAAGATGCTTACCAAATAAACAATTCTCATTTTTTCGTTCAAGCTTTAACATCATGGAGCGATGAAATGACATTAGTCTCTGCCTTCACGACAGAGGCTGCTAACCAACGCATAGTGTCTCCACTATTTTGCGGTAGTCATCCGTATCTCCATGGTAGTCTCACCTACCGATTTACATTCTTAACTTACCCCAATATGCCCCCTTTGTCAAAGAAATGTACTTTGTATCTATATTAAAATATGAATTAGTAGTATAATAAACGTGTAAAAGGAGGAATCCCTATGAAAAAATCAATTTCTTTGATTTTAGTCGCATTGGTTTTAGCTGGTTGTTCATTTTTCCAAAAGAAAGAAGACACAACCACTCAAGCACAAACGACGACTACTCAAAGCACAACAACAACGAAACAAACAACGACAAGTACTACTGAAGCTCCAACGACAATCGTTGCAACAACTGCTGAAACACAGCACGCAACGGCTCCCGTTCCAAAGACTGTATCTACTGAAAAAGTAGCCGTTCCTGCCGAAGCGCCTGCTCCTTCATCCATGGATATCCAAGCGATGAAACAAGGGGACTTCCGTAGCGTAGCCGGAACATGGAGAAACTCTGCTGGATGGGAATTCCACATTGATAAAGATGGAAATATTACTTCTGGTGGAAAAATATTTAAAGTTGGTATTACCGAACAACAATTCCAAGAAGGACTTCTCAACTGGATTATGGTTCCAGAAGGTAATGAAAATGCATTTGTGGGAGGCGCGGTCTTCTCATTTATTCCTAAAAATGTAGAGCTCACTTATGGTGTGATGTCTGGTGACAAAGACCAATCGGACATTTCTAAAGACCGTATTTACGGTACGCAAACCGTAACGGACGGAAAAACTATCAAAACATTGATGTACTATAAAGTCGATTAACGGATTAAGCACTGTATTCAATTACAGTGCTTTCTTTTGTACATAAAAATAACGGATACCTCCTATTGGAAGTATCCGTTTTTCGTTACGGTTCACTAATGAATAAAATTTCTAGTAATCGTCCTCTTAATTCTTCATCTTCATGATGTAAGATATTCATGATTTCGTTCGCATTTTTAGCATTCACTAATCGACGATATAAGTGGTCTTTCGTTGCGTAAGGAAGGTTCGCATTCTTGAGTACTTGGAAGAATGCTTCGTTTCGATTAACTGTTTGTTTTTCGCCCACTGTAAATTCAACAGTCGCGTTTTTATTTTCCAATTCAACGATAGCTGCTTGGCTTCCTTGAACACGAACGCGGTGGATTCTGTTTTCTTGAAGGATACCTGTTTCTCCTTCAACAGATAATTGAATCGCTCCTAATTTCCAATCAACAGATAATGTTGTGACACAACGAGCTCCATCTAAGTCTTCCACCATTTCGAATGAATGATGGGTACCTGGGAATACATACCAGTCAATCACTTCAGGTAAATCCACACCCATCTTCACACCAGAACCATCGAGCGGAACAATTGCTCCTTCTTTAGCAAATACAGGAATCGATTCGATATCACGGTAAATATCAAGCACCACATCTCCTGCATACTCTCTTCCAGTGAAGAAGTCGTACCATTTTCCTTCAGGGAACCACACTTGAACTTTTGCAGATTGGTAATCCTTATTCATTGGTTCTGTAATTGGAGCGACCATCAACTCGCTACCGAAGAAGTATTGATTTGGCACATGGTAGCTTTCTTCGTTTTCTGGATAGAAGTAGTACATCGGACTCACAAGAGGTGCTCCCTCTTCATGCGTTGCCACATTCATCGTGTAAAGATATGGAAGCAATTGATGTCTTAGACGTAAATAGTGCTTCATGATTTCTGCAGTATGTTTCGTAAAGAACCATGGCTCCTTACTATTAAACGGACTTTGCGTACTATGAAGTCGTGTAATTGGACTAAAGATGCCATATTGTAACCAGCGAATTTGCAATTCTTCATCATAATAACCACGCATATGTCCACCAATATCATGACTCCACCAGCTATATCCAATGTTAGAAGCCGTTGAAGTGAAATATGGTTGGAATTGAAGAGATTCCCAAGTCACAATCGTGTCCCCAGAAAATCCAACTGGATAACGATGGCTGCCAGGTCCTGCATAACGAGACAAGATTAATCCGCCATCTGCTCTCTTACAATTATCGACAAAATGATAATGGTTTAATAACCACAATGGATCTTGTACCCCTTGCGTTCCTTGTTGCCAGTCAATCCACCAGAAATCAACTCCTTGTTCTTCTAATGGATAATGAACATCTTTAAAGTAAGATTCTCTAAAGCGAGGATCTGCAATATCAAAAATCGCAGGTTCTTCGCTTGCTGCATCTAATCCAAGACGTTTTGCAACAGCTGGATACGCATCTTCATAAGCTCGAAATCCATCGGCTGGATGAACATTTAGAGAAAGTTTTAATTTCTTATCATGTAGTTTCTTTAATAATTTTTCTGGTTCTGGAATGAGTTCACGGTTCCAAGAGTACCCCGTCCAACCGCTTCCGAAGCGTTCTGGAATTTTTGTGATATGCCAATCCATATCTAACACGCCAACCGCAAGCGGTACTTGCTCATCTTCGAAGCGTTCAACGAGACTTAAATACTCATCAGCCGTATACGCCCAATAACGGCTCCACCAGTTTCCTAAGGCATAGCGTGGTAATAATGGAGTTGCGCCAGTTAGGTGATAGAAGTCTCTGATGGCTCCTCTATAATCATGCCCATAAGCGAAGAAGTATAGGTCCACTTCGCTTTCTTTTTTGATAAAGCCTTCTTTTTCATCACTAATAAATCCATTCGAGTCATCTAAAACAGCATAACCACTCTTACTAATAATACCGTCTTCGAGTTCTGTTTCCCCATCCACTTGGTCGAGTGTACGCGTCGTCCCTTTTAAGGTTTCGATTGGCTCACCAAAGTACCATCTGCTTCCGTAAATAGCGAATTGACCCTTTAATTCAATAAATAGATTTTGATTATTGAATTCACCTTTGTTATAGCGCAAACGGAAAAACTTCGTATTAATATCTAATAGCTCTGGTGTTTCTGTTGCTTCTACCTCTACTTCACCAAAGTCTCTGTTTTGGATTAATTGCGTATGTCTATCTTCGAATTGTCCATTTTTTGAATATTCTAAACGAATGAGTTTATCCGTTAGAACGCTGACACGATAAAAATCTCCTTTAAAAATTTTCATCTTGCGTACCTCCATTGCTTAATTTATATGCCTTCTCAAACATTTTACTCGTTACTTTTACATTTAACAATGCCCATAGCGCAAAGCCACCAAAAGTGAACACGTAAATCGACGTCAATAATCGCTCTGGCGTATTCACACTCATATACACCACTGCGCAGTTAAATAGAATTAATAAAATTGCACGTAACGGATCTAAAATACAAACGAAAAAGCTATTGATGACACTGGCTTTTAAACTATTTTCAAATAACCCAACATACGGTAAAAGGATAACAACCCCCAGTATCGCAAGCATTCCAAATGGCGCAAGAAGTAATAATCCATATCCATTCAAAAAGTTTGTATTCGAAAAAATACTATAGTTCAAAAATAATAGAACCGAGAGTACCACAAGAGCTGCCCAAATGATGGTCGATTGCTTAAAGTTGGATTTAAAAATACGAAAATAATGATAGACAACATCGCCATCATCGCCCTTTAAAATCCGATGCAACATCGTATTGAGAGATGTCACAGAAGCCCCCATCGTCACAATAGGAATGCTCGTAATGATAAATAATGTATTTAATAGAATCAAGTTGGTGATGAGCGTTAGTCCTCTAACGAGTGGCCCATCCATTCGAAATAGTTTTTGCAATGATATCACCGTTCCTATATGAGAAAAAGGAAGCGAGAAAGATTTTTCTTCATCTCGCTCCCTCTACTCATTGTATTTTAAACGTTTTTGTTAGGGTATTTGTTAGAATGTGCTTATTTAACTTCTTTTTGATAACGGTCATATGCGTCTTGTTGAATCTTGATAAATTCATCCAATCCCATATTTTTAAGGTTTGCTAAGTAAGAATCCCATTCTTCTTCAATTCCGCCGTCAACTACCCATTTAGAAGCTTGTTGTTTTACATAAGAATCAATACTTACGTAAATTGAAGCTAATTTACTTAGTTCTTCTTGAGAATAAACTACATTAGGGTAAGCTGGTAAAGCATATTGTTTTAATTCTTGGTCCATCTTCAATTTCAAACCGTCACCTTGAGTTTGGTCGATGTCAACACGGCTGTTGATGTCGTCGCTCACGTATTTAGGTCCGAAGTCACGAAGAGAGTGAATCCAAGCATATTCATCGGCAGATTTACCATCTTTTGGAGGTAAAACTTTATATTTGTCTCCATCTTTTTCTGTGGCAATTCCAAATGAGCCATAGAAGTTTTGGATACTTGCATCATCAGTATAGAATTTATCGAACCATTGTAATAATTTAGCAGGGTTCTTCGCTTTTGTAGTGATTAATAATTCATTACGTCCATAGTTGTAGTGGTCTGGGTCAGAAGTAACATAGCCTTTTCCGTCAGGACCTTTAATAGCTGGTAATGGAACATATTCGCTAGCATGTAATCCAAATGTTGCATCGGCAGTCCAACCACTTGAAACACCTACTCTAGCTACTGATTTATCCATACGTTTTGCAGCACTCATTGATGAATCTTCAGTGTAAAGTTCAGGGTCAATTAAGCCTTTCTTGTATGCTTCATGCATTGCTGCAATCCCTTGTTTGTAGCTTTCTTCTGTACGTAGATATACAGGTTTGCCATCTTTAACAGACATTTCATAAGTGTTATCTGCACCTAAACGGTTGTTAAATGGAAGGATATAAGAGAATGTTGGGTCAAAGTTACCTGATCCAAATGGAATTTCATCCGTTGGATCTCCATTTCCGTTTGCGTCTTTATCTTTGAATTCTTGAAGTACTTTTACTAATTCATCATAAGTTTGAGGTACCTTCAACCCAAGATTGTCAAGCCATTTTTTATTGATGAATAATTGGTTCCCTACAGTTGGACGCATTGGTAATTTCTTAGGAAGACTGTAAATGTGTCCATCAGGAGATGTAATCATCGCTTTTAGTTTTGGTTCTTTTTCCATTGCCTTTGTAAGGTTTGGCATGTTTTCTTTAATTAAATCTTCTAGAGGAATAAATAAAGATTGGTTTTGAGCAATTTCAGCATCGTTAAATGCGTTAGATCCTAAGAAGGCATCTGGTAGGTCACCGCTGGCAATTAGTACAGATTTTTTATCTGTCCAGTCTGCAGCTACTAGAGTATCCCAGTTGATTTCAATACCTGCTTCTTTAGCAGAGTCATCGATAAATCCTTTATGGTAATCTTCGCCCCAGTCCGACCATCGAACTGTTGTAATCTTGAAGTTTGTTTGATCTGACTTTTCGTCATTTGACTTCGTTGTTGAATTTGAGCAAGCTGCTAGTCCAGTAAGTGTAGCGGCTGCTAAAAACAAATATTTCATTTTATTGATTTTCATAATATCTCTCCTATTCTTTTAGTGCGCCAATCATGACACCCTGATTGAAATATTTTTGGACAAATGGATAAAGCAACATAATCGGAGCTGTTGAAATTACAATCGCTGCATATTTCATCATATCAGCTTTAATCCGAAGGTCTGATGCAAGTTCCCCTGTTGCCTGAGATTGCATCATTTGGTTACTAATTAATAACCGTCTTAAGATCAATTGCAATGGTTGCAAGTTTTCTTTTGTTAAGTAAATTAAGGCGTTAAACCAAGAGTTCCAAATACCAACCGCTGTCCATAAACCGATTACGGCGATAATGGCTTTTGATAAAGGAACCACAATTTTAAAGAAATAACGAATTGTTCCGCATCCATCAATTTGGGCTGCTTCCCACATTCCTTCTGGGATACTGTTATTGAAGAATGTTCTTGCAACAATAATGTTGTAAGAAGATACTGCAAATGGAACAACCATTACCCAGAATGTATCGACAAGTCCGACACTCTTCACTGTTAAGTAGATTGGAATCAATCCACCTGATACGAACATCGGAACAATGTAGAGAACGCTGAGCCACTTTTTACCAAGTAGGTCGCGTCTAGATAATGCGTACCCAGCAGGGATGTTGATGAGTAGTGCGATTAATGTACCGACTACTGTATATAAAATCGTGTTGAGATAACTTCTTAAGAACAGTGGTTGTTCAATTAATCGAAGGTATCCATCTAATTTCCATTCGTGTGGAATGAACCAAACTTTACCATTGGCTACATCAGAAGGATTACTAAAGGACGCAATCACAACAAACCACAATGGGTAAACGATTAATAATATTAACAAGATTGCAAAACCGTAGATCACTACGTCAAAAAACAAATCTGATTTTGATTTTCTTGAAGCTTTAAACCATTTCATGCTATGACCACCCTCCTTTTAAAATAGTCCTGTTTTGGTATATCGTTTAGAAAACCAATTGACAGATAATAGAATGATTAAGTTGACTACAGTATTGAATAATCCGATTGCTGTAGAGTAACTGTATTGGAAGTTAAGCATCCCAACTTTATATACGTAAGTCGAAATCACCTCACTTCCAGCTAGGTTCAATGGATTTTGTAATAGTAATACTTTTTCAAAACCGATACTTAATAAGCTACCGGCTCTTAAAATCAATAGAATCATTGCTGTAGGTAAAAGTAATGGTAAGTCGATGTTGAGAATCTTTTGCATACGAGAAGCTCCGTCCATCGTAGCCGCTTCGTAATACGTTGGGTCGATGGCTGATAAGGCTGCTAAGTAAATGATGCTATCCCAACCGATATGTTGCCAAACATCACTCCAAACATAAACGCCAGCAAAACTATCTGGCTTTGATAGTAAGTTTGGCATTGTCCATCCAAGTGATTTAAAGATATTGGCAATCAAACCACTATTTGGTGATAAGAATAAAATGATAATCCCACACATAACCATCGTTGAAATAAAGTGTGGTAAATAAGTCGTTACTTGAAAGACTTTTTTGAATTTCCCTGCTCTTAATTGGTTACATAAAAGCGCTAGTAGGATTGGTAATGGGAATCCAACGAGAATGCTATAGACTGAAATCTTTAATGTGTTCATCATCGTTGTTCCGAATTGAACTGAATTAAAGAACTGGGTGAAATATTTAAACCCAACCCACGGGCTATTTAAAATTCCATTCGCCGGTGAGTAATCTTTAAAAGCAATCACAAGTCCTAACATTGGGATATATGCAAACATTATAAGTAAAATAATTGAAGGAAATAGTAGCACATATAAAGGAATGTTGCTTTTTATTTTTCTTTTTTGTAATTGGGTTAAATCTTTCATAATTTCCCTCCTGTTTCAATTTCCTGTCATTATTTTATAAAATAAAACGCTTTCTTTATATCACTTTTTCGATAAGAACTATTCACTATTCAGACAATATTGCCAAATTTATATCACTTTTCCGACATCTTCTTAATTCATATCGTTTTTTGACAACTTTTATGATAGTGTTATACTTGAGAAGCGAGGTAAAAGTTATGAAACTACATAATATTCTATCTAAAAGACATTCTTTTAAATTTTTCTTTCAAGTCTTATTAGTACTTCTTATCCTCATCACAGTGATCAGTCTCTTTGTCAGCAATGCCACAAGAGACTTCATTAAGAATCAAAATATTCAACAATTGACGAGCTCCATTGAGCTTTACGCCAATGGATTGAATGATGAAATGCGTTCCGTTGAACGCTTTTTGTATTCAACGGTCACTCACGATAAGGGTTTAGATGAACTAAATGAGCCACAAAGTTACACCGATTATGAGCAAACCGTCAAAAAAGTACAAACGACTTTTAACGACTATGAATACCAACATGAAACGCATATGTCGTTTTTGGTGGCAACAGAAGGTACGCATCATTTTCTGAGTGCGTCGAATCTCTATATTCCCTATCAAGATTACTTATATTTAAAGAACAATATCAATTCGTTCAGAAATAATACGGACGACCGTAAATGGCAAGCTATTCTTATTAACGATACGGAGTACTTGATTAAAGTCGTTCATTATAAAGAGAAAACGATTATGGCGGTTATTTCTGCTGAAGATATTCTGATGCCCCTTCGGAAACTGAATATTGGAAAGAATGGGCATATTTCATTGAAAGAACCAAAAAACTTGTCGTCTTCAACGCACTTAATAGAAGCCGATAGTGAACGGACACAATTGCCGTTTGATATTTACGTAGCCGTTGACTACGCAGACGTATTCAAGAGTATCGTTCTTTTTGAAGTCTTCATCGCAATCGTTCCACTCTTAATTGCGATTGCTTCTCTTGTATTAATTATTTTCATTCGAAACAGAATGTTAAGCCCAATTACTCGGTTAACAGAACGTCTTTCAAAAATTGACGAGAACACCTCGATTTACGACATCGCTTCTTCTGAAGGGATTTTGGAAATCGATACTGCCAATGATAAATTGAGCCAGGTTCTCTTTGATATGCAAGACTTAAAAATCCGTGAGTATCATGCACAGCTGGAATTAAAAAAGGTTGAACTCAACTACTTAAAGAGCCAAATCCGACCTCACTTCTATTTGAATATGCTTTCCATGATTCACAGTATGCTTCAAACGGAGAACTATAAGGAAATTGAAGAGTTAACGATTTTAACGTCTGATTATTTACGATATCTCTTTATGGTGGATCAAGACTTTTCTCCACTCAATAAAGAAATCCAACATATTCAGGACTACTTGGAAATTCAACGCATTCGTTATGGGAATCATATCGACTTTGCTTTAACATTCGATGAACAGTTGCACGATGCGCTCGTTCCTTCCCTCTTACTTCAAACATTCGTTGAGAATACGATTAAGCATGGGTTCTCCTTCCAAGACGGGATTGCCATTGACCTTTCTCTTCAAAAACGAATGGTAGAAGACAAGCCTTATATTGAAATTTGCGTTAAAGACAATGGTCCAGGCTTCACTACAGAGATTCTTGATAAGCTCAAGAACATGGAATCATTAATGTCAGAAGACGGCCATCATATCGGAATTACCAATGCGATTGAACGGCTTAACCTTCTCTATCCAAATGACTATACGATTACTTTTGAAAATAACGAAACGGGAGGCGCAAGAATTTATGCGCTCCTCCCCTATAAAGCGTTGAAAGGAGATTCTAATGAATATACTACTCGTTGATGACGACCGTTTTATCATCGAAGCGTTACGCGAAAAAATCCGTTGGGATCGATTAAAAATCGACAACGTCTACGCGGCGAACAGCCTCACTCAGGCGCAAGCCATCATTAAAGAATATCCTATCCACCTAATGATTAGCGATATTGAAATGCCTCAAGGAAGTGGTCTTGAACTGCTCTCTTGGGTCAGAAACGAAAATTACGACATCAAAACCATCTTTTTAACGAACTATGCGGATTTCAACTACGCGCAAAAAGCGATTGAATTGCAAAGTTTTGAATACTACTTAAAACCGATTAACTTCGAAAAGTTGGAGTTCATCATTCAAAAGGCGCTCGATAAAATTACTGAGCAACGTCCAGTAGCGCCCCTTGAGTCATCTTTCCAAACAGAGAATAATTTCTGGTTTGAATATTTAAGAAAACCACGCATTCACCGTCTGGAAGAATTGCAAGCAGAACTGCGCAGACGCAATTTGAGTTTAAAAGACCATCAATATTTCCTAACGGGTGTGATCACTTTGCATATTAATGAAGCAGATTACGCCCCAGAAATTCCTTCATGGACTTCACAGTTGAAAAAAGTATTCCAAGCTTTCTCAAATGAGGCTTATCAATTAGCGAGTCTGTTCAAGATGGAAGGACACGTGGACCATTACGTTTGCCTCTTTAGAGTGGACAATTCCATCAATAGTGAGGGATTCGCCAGAAAAATCCAACAAGAAATTCAGGACAAGTTGCGCCATAATTCTATCATTACGTTCACCAGTTGCTTCCAATGTCCAAATATTTTACAAGACGTAAAAGAACTCTATGCGGCAACTGGCCAACAAGTTCCTTATTGGAATACCATTATTCCAGTTTCTTCTGACGCTGCTGTTTTACAGGAAAAAGAAGTTGCAACCAACTCCATCTCCTTCTCAGATTCATTAGACGAATCCGAACTGGCAAAAAGTCTATTGCACTATATTTCAAATGGAATGGTGCCAAGAGCCATCTTGCAAAAGCTACATCTGGATTGGACGCAACAAATCGGAATTTACTTAGATCAAAATGGTGTTTCAGCGCATAAGCTCTTCCAAAATGCGCATCATGATTTCCTCTTCCAAAGAAAATTCCATTCGATTGAATCTTTCGAAGAATACTTCAATTACTACTGGTCTCATGCAAGAAACTTTGTAACGGATGCTGAAAATCAAAAGAATAGTATTCAACGCATCATCGAATATATCGACCATCACTACAAAGAAGACTTGAGCCGAACGACTTTAGCCGATATGGTATACCTCAGCGCGGATCATCTTGCTCGTGTCTTTAAGAAAGAAACAGGCGAAACACTCGTCAAATACATTACAGATAAACGCATCCATGCTGCTAAAGAATTGCTATCGGATACGAAGACCCCCATTTCTCAAGTGGCCTCTGAAGTGGGATATGACAATTACTCTTACTTCACAAAAATCTTTAAGGAAAAGACAGGTTACTCTCCAGGAGACTACCGAAAGCATCAAGCTGAATAAATAAAAAAAGAGCTAGTTCGATTTGAACTAGCTCTTTTTGGTGATTAGTTTTCTCTTTTTTTCACTTTACCGTTCCATGCTTCGAAGCCATGTTTTAAAATGAAAATATTTGTATATCCATTTTTCTTTAGACGGTAAGCACAACGACCAGCGATTGATACGCCCTCTTCATATAAATAGATTGGTTGGTCTTTACGTAATTCCATGAAACGTTCTTTAAATTGAGAATATGGAATGTTACGTGCTCCTAAAATATGAGCCGCTTTGAATTCGTCTTTTTCACGTACATCGATTAATTGTCCGTGACGTAAATCCTTTCCGAATTCTTCAGCGCTAACCACTTTAGCAGATGATTGACGCATCCAAACTAATACAAATAAGTAAATTCCGTAGGCCATGAATAGAGCCCAAATAATATACCACATGAGACTAAACCCCTTCAAAAATAATTTTAATAAGACAAGAGATATTGTATCATGTTTCTTCTAATCTTTCAAAAGCACTAAAGAAGCTGCTCCAATGACTCCTGCATCGTTCCCAAGTTCTGCTAAACGTAAATGTGTTGTTTCGCGAACTTGTGGAAATACTAATTGTTCATATTCTTTACGAACGCCTTCTAATAGGAATTCTCCTGCAGCGCTCACTCCACCACCGATAACGATGAAGGATGGATTTAACATATTCGCAACGTGTGAACATGCAATTCCTAAGTATTTTGAGAAATGACGAATCACGATTAAAGCGAGTGGATCGTTTTGTTTTGCTAAATCAAACACGTCTTTTGCACTCACGTCTTGTCCATCGTCGATTCTTGCTTTCAACTCTGAGTCTCCAGCATATTCATCTGCATAACGACGGGCTAAGTTCACAATACCTGTTGCACTCGCTACCGTTTCAAGACAGCCTTTTTTACCGCAAGTACATGCAAAAGGACGTTCACTGAAATCAACGGCGATGTGTCCGAGTTCGCCGCCAGCGCCCGCTACACCATGAATCAGACGGTTTTCAGCGATAATCCCACCGCCAACACCTGTTCCAAGTGTAAAGAAGGTTACGTCTGGTTGGTCTCCACCAGCACCCATCCATTTTTCACCAAGTGCTGCTACGTTAGCATCATTATCGATGAAGAACGGAATTTCAAGTGCTCCTTCAATTTTTTCTTTCAAAGGTTGTAATGTTTTCCAGTTTAAGTTGTAGGCACCGATAACTGTACCCTTCTCTCTGTCAACAACACCTGGAGAACCCATCCCGATACCAGCAAAATTTTCATTTGTTAGTCCTAATAAGTCTAAACGATGACGAATAGAGTCGATAATGTCGTCCACAATGTGGCTTCCTTCGTCTAAAATGTTGGTAGGAATCGACCATTTTTGTTGAACTTCACCTGCAAGTGAAATAATCGCAAATTTGATGGAAGTCCCACCTAAATCAATACCAATAATTTTCTTTTCCATTGTATTCACTCCATGAAACTTGTATATGCTTACATTATAACAGTATTATCTTTTCATTCCTAGTGCAAAAAGTAAAATTGCGATAACAAAATACGCAACGATTCCTGCAATGCGTGAAGCAGGTTTTGTCAGGCGGTCCCCTCTAAAGCTAATCGCCATCATCACTAAGTATCCACCAACGAGTCCGCCTAAGTGTCCATAGTTATCGACGGCTGAATTAATAAATCCAAGGACGATGTTGATAATGATAAGTCCTGCGTATTGCACACCCATTTGTCTAAAAGAACGAATGTAGCCGTGTTTTCTTGATAAATAAACAACAGCTCCCATGAGTCCAAAAAGCGCCGTACTTGCCCCAGCTGAAATACTTGAAGAAAAGGCAAAACTTGCAAGGTTCCCCATAATTCCTGATAACAGATAAACTGCAAGGAATCTCCAGTGCCCAATTTCGTATTCCATTTGACGGCCAACCATATATAAGAACAAGCTGTTAAATAAAATATGTTCCAATCCAATATGTAAGAAAATTGGTGTTAGGAAGCGATAATATTCATGTTGGTGAATGATGTACGGGTTAAATTTCGCCCCAAAATTAACAAGCACTTGTCCGTTCGTGCTACCACCAGCTAATGTCATTACGATAAACAGCGCTGCTTGAATCGCTAAAAATAAATAAGTAAAGCTGAAGCTCTCATTAAAGTTGCGCTTCATGCGTTCTAGTTTCCACGGATTGATTTTAAACATCTCGAACAACTCCTTCACTTGTAATAATCGTTGGAATATGAATATCCGTTTCAAATACCGGCCAGTCGACAACAGGCGTTACCTGAGTCGTATAGGCTAGTGAAAGGATTCGATAATCGTCTACCTTTTGTAAGGTTCTATCATAATATCCTCCACCAAAGCCGATACGGTCCCCTTTCGTACTATACAGTAGTCCAGGAACAATAATTAAATCCAGGTCTTTAGCTTCAAATAGCGGATGCGTACTATCGATGACTGGTTCTAGTACTCCATAAGAAGTACGTTTAAAGGTTGTTTGTTCATTCCATTCGACAAATACCAATGTCTTATCTGGCATCGTCACAGGAACGAATACTGTTTTACCAGCGCTTCTAGCCTCTTGAACGATTAAATCTAATTGGAATTCCATTCGCATCGGCATTGTTAAGGCAACAGTTTTGGCTTCGATCCACTGAGGCATTCCTTTTAACCATTCGACTATTCGTTTTTCTTCCGAGCGGCGTTTCCCTGGCGTCATCGCCTCTAGTTCTCTCTTTTGCTGAGCGCGTTTTAAGTTCTTCACGTCTTTTTGATACGTCTCGAAGAGTTCAGTGAATAACTTCAAGAATTCGAGTTCGACTGCTCTCATGCTTCTTTCTTCGAGAATTGGACTGCTCAGCAATGGCGCTTTTTCCATTATCGGTTCATCCGTTAAGATGATTGGCAATTCATTAGAGAGCATCTCATGATCAATTGCCCACACTTTCGCCCATTCTTTTTCTTCTAAATGTTGCAAGAAGAATTTCTCTTTAATCACTTCGAATAAGTTATTTTCCATGATTTCGTATTCTGGCAACTGATTTTTCACAGGACGAATTAAGTCCGCGATATAGGCTTCTGTTGCATCATGCAGTAAACATGCAAGCACTGTTCCTGTTTGGTATCCTCTAGCAATCGCTTCTTGTGCACAATTAATGCTATGTAAACCTACTGAATAAAAGAAACGAAGATGACCGTTTCCTCGGCACATCATACTTAAGGCGTGCGCAATATCCTCAATGGCAACATTGTCTGGCACCATTTCAAGCGGATTAAACACGCGGCCGGTATATGTATTCATAAATAATTTTTTGTCTTCCATATGTTCCTCCACGGTTGATGTCAGTTTATTTTATCATTGAATTCA
>CAKPVL010000011.1 GCA_934193545.1 uncultured Granulicatella sp.
ATAATCACATATAAGTTCATTCACAACACAATCACAACGAAGGCCTGGGGAATTTTCCTCAGGCTTTTTGTGTGGAATGAGGGTAGGTGCTGGAATGTGTGTAGGTGCTGTAAAGTGGGTTGGTGCTGGGAGGCCCCTTCGGGGGAGGCTTTTAGGTGTATGGGGTGTGGTGCTTGATTGCTTTAGAAACAACCGGTTTTAATTGTTGAAAGAATATTAGTGAGCCACCGACTCGAGCCTAGGGTCTCTCGTCTTTGAAGCCTCAAAGAGACACTAACGAATGTATTCGTAAGTGTCTCTAATTCGCATTCAATGGATGTTCTCACTAATCTTTCAACAAAACCGCTGTTTCTGTCGCAATCGATGTACAAGGCGTACACCTAAAAGCCTCCTGAAGTGATTTCCACACAACAAAGCTAAGGGAATGTTGATGGCGTTCTTGAGATTGTGTTCCTCGTTCACGAAGGACAGTGTGAACGCGTTTCATGGAGAGTGTGCTATAATGGGGCAACAAGAGAGGTGAATCGGATGCGGTATGTGCTTTTATTAAGAGGCATCAATGTTGGTGGCAAAAATAAAGTCGTGATGAGCGAACTGAAGGAATTCTTGAAGCGTGAAGGGTTCAGCGATGTGGATTCGTACATTAATAGCGGAAACTTGTTTTTTGCAAGTGATGAGAATGTAGAAAATATCGTTTTGAAGGTTGAAAAGCTGATAGAAGAGAATTATGAATTCTCGATTCCGTTTGTGCTGCTTTCAAAAGAGGAGTACTTAGAAGAAATGGCGGAGCTTCCGGAATGGTGGAAGGACGAGTTTGCTAGAAAAGATATTTTATTTTTCTCACGGGGAACAGATGCGAGTGAGGTTATCCGATTTGTAGAAGAGTCAGCGTTTTATAATGAAAGAGTCTATGTCGGGAAATGTGCAGTTTTCTGGGCGAAAATCGATGAGGCAGAGTATCAAAAAACGACTTACCATAAAAAGATTTTGAAGCAACCATTTTATAAGACGATTACGATTCGAAATGGGAAGACATTTGATAAAATCGCAGAAATACTGCAGACAGAGAAACCTTTGTGATAGGGCTTTTTTATGGTACAATAGTGTGTGAATTTGTAGAAAGTGAGGCGCATTATGGAAATTAAAATTATTGAAACTAGTGATATGCATGGGTACGTGTTACCGACAAACTACACAGAAAGAAACATGGACTTAGGATTCAGTACGGCGAAGGCTGCGACTGTGATTCGTCGCTTAAAAGAAGAAGCAAATGGTCCTGTGATTCAAATCGAAAACGGGGACTTCATTCAAGGGTCACCATTAAGCTACTATGTTCGTAAACAAGATTCAAAAGTAGCATCTGATTTAACAAAAGTATTGAACTACTTAAACTATGACTTAGGAATTCTAGGAAATCACGAGTTTAACTATGGGTTGGACTACTTAAGAGAAGCAATTGCGTCTTACAACCACCCAATTCTTTGCTCAAACATTTTAACAAAAGATGGCAAGCCAGCGTTTGGCGAACCTTACAAAGTGTTCGAGAAAGACGGCGTGAAAATCGCGGTTTTAGGAATTACAACGCCTTATATTCCGAACTGGGAACAACCTGCAACAGTGAAAGATTTAGTATTCGTGAGCGCGTTGGAAACAGCGAAGAAATACGTTCCAGAAATGCGTAAAGTGGCGGATGTTGTCGTTGTAACGTACCACGGAGGATTCGAGTGCGACCTTTCATGCGGTGATCCAACGGAACTCTTAACAGGAGAAAACGAAGGGTATGCGATTGCGACGCAAGTAGAAGGAATCGATGCGTTAGTGACAGGACACCAACACCGTGTGATTGCACAAAAAGTGAATGGCGTGCCAGTGATTCAACCAGGATACCGCGGAGCATATGTAGGTGAAATCAGCTTAGAAGTGGAAAAAGTGGACGGGAAGTATACAGTCATCTCAAGCGAAGCGAAACTTCACCCAACAGAAGACGTTCCAGCAGATCCAGCCGTATTAGAAATGTTTAGCGACTTACAAGCGGAAGTGGAAGATTGGTTAGAGACTCCAGTTGGAAAAGTTGTTGGAGATATGACCATTAAAGATCCACATGCTGCACGTTTAAGCGAACATCCATATATTGAATTTATCAATAAGGTTCAAATGGAAGCCAGCGGTGCGGATATCTCAGGAACTGCGTTGTTTAACAATGACGGTCGTGGATTTAACTCAGAAATCCGTATGCGTGACGTGATTACGAACTACATTTATCCAAATACATTAGCCGTTCTAAAAGTGAGCGGTGCGGACTTGAAAGCGGCTCTTGAGCGTGTGGCGACTTATTTCATCGTCGAAAACGGACAAGCAGTCTTCAATCCTAAATATGTGGAACCAAAACCACAATTTTATAACTACGATATGTACGAAGGAATCGAGTACACATTAGACTTCACTAGACCATTCGGCGACCGTGTGACTCGCTTAGAGTACCATGGCAAACCTGTTCAAGATACGGATGAATTAGAAGTAGTGACAAACCAATATCGTGCAGTTGGTGGCGGAAACTATAGTATGTTCAAGCCAGAGAAGATTGTGCGTGAGGTGCAGATCGACATGACGGAGCTCATTGCGGAATACTTGCGCAAACATCCAGTCATCGAAGCAACAGTCAACAACAACTTTAAGACTGTGGTGAAATAAAAAATATGAAAAAAGCTACGCTTTATTTTCGGATAACATAGTAGCCTTTATAGCTGTACCGGATTGAGCCAAGGTCTCAATCCTATCGAGCCTCAAACGGATGGTAGGAAATGAATTTCCAACCATCCGTAATTCGCATCGATTACTCATCGCTATAATGGCTACTATGTTATCCGAAAACGCGTAGCTTTTTTTCCGTCTTAGCGTTGTTTAGCTTCGATGGAGTGAGTGCAAGTATTCCTTCATTCGAAATAGAAGCTCAAGCCATTGTGGATAGATCATGTTGAGTCTTAGGTCTCAAACCTACCAAGCTTCAAACATTCTCTATGAAATGAATTTCTAGAGACTGTCATTCACATTGGTTATGATTCCCTATAATGCTTTCTATAACCTCTGAGGAGTTTTCCGTTTTATCAGCACTTAAGTTGTTGTGTTGCTTCGATGGAGTGAGTGCAAGTATTCCTTCATTCGAAAGGGAAATGTGCTTAAAATGGATTGGAGATTCTTAGTTTGAGTGATAAATAGTGTATTGAGTCTTGTTCAAAGTATGATATGATTAAAATAAAACGTCGTGTAGAGAGGATCCGAGTATGAATGCGAAGAGGATATTATATATTGCACTATTTTGTTTGGTAATCGCAATGCTGTTTCGCTGTGAAGCAAGAAGTAGTAGAGGATATTTGGAAAAACGAATTGGGCCTAAAATTAGTCAAGTTTATCCAACGAAAAACGTAGAAGATCTATTTGAGCAGTATCCGTATGGCTTTGAGATTAATCAATTTTATCGGTCGGGAGATAAGACCATTTTTATAATGTTAGAGGGGGATGCGAAGGGGAAACCTCTAGAAGGAGCGATAAAAGTTTTTATTAAAGATAGCTTAAAGGCGGAAAAGATAATCACGTTTACGTATTTTCAAGGTAAGTTTTCGTACGATAATGAAGAAGAGGCAAGAAAACTTTGGCCGCAGGAAAAGTTTTTATTCCAAGAAATGACATTGAATAAAGAGATTCTTTCGGAATTTAAAATAAAGAAAACTTACTACGACAGTCATAGTGGTGGTTTTGACTTAGAATATATCGTTACAAATGAACAAATAAACCAATTTCTTAAATTGGATAACCAGCAACAAGTCACATTTGGAGTCCACGTTAACAATGTGAAAAGACTTAATTACTACTGGATTTCAGTTGAGGTAGGTAGTGATGAGATTTTTTCAGAAAAAATTTTACATTGATCATTTCAGTTAGTATTTTAACTTTGGGAATGTTTAGCAGATAGAAAGGGTTAGCTTATGAAAGGGAAAAAGGTATTTTATATTGCAATGTTTTTTGCGATAATCTTTATGTTGTTTCGATGTGAAGGAAGAGATAGCAGAGAATATTTGGAAGATAGAGTTGGGACTCCAATCAGTCGAGTGTATCCAACGAAAAACTTAGAAGATCTATTTTTGGAATTTCCTAATGGGTTTACGATTTATCAATCTTACCGTTTGGAAGGTAAATTCATTGATATAGAATTAGATGGGGTTGAGAAGGGGAAACCAATAGAAGGAACAATAAAACAAATCGATATAAAAAGTGGCGCTGAGGAAAAGAAAATCGCAGTTACGTATGATAAAGGAAAATATTCATACGATAATGAAGAAGAGGCGAGAAAACTTTGGCCATTAGAAAAGTTTTTATTCCAAGAAATGACATTGAATAAAGAGGTTCTTTCGAAATTTAAGCTAAAGGATACTTACTACAACGGTAATAACGGTAGCTTTGAAATAGATTATGTCGTTAAGAATGAACAAATTAATGAGTTCCTTGGGCTAGAAAAGAAACAACAAGTTACATTAGGTTTCCATGGAAGCAATTCAAATAAAAGATACTACTACTCGCTTACAGTCGAGATAGATAAAAAATTAGACTTTATTGAACGAATTGCAGAGTAAGAAGGGAATTAAGCAACTTTGCTTAATTCTTTTTTGTTGTAAAGTTTAGGATTTTGTTAGGGAATGTTACGGTGTAGACGGGATATGGTATGATGAAGATACTGTATTGCAAAGTGAGGTTTTGTGTGTGAAGTTAAAGAAATGGTCGTGGATTGGGGTATTAGTGCTGTTCGTGACGATGTTAGTGGGATGCGAGGGTCACGAAAGTCGTGGGTATCTTGAAGAGCTAGCTGGGAAAGAATTGAGTCGTGTATATACTACGAAAAATATTGAAGATTTATTCGAGCAGTTTTCGAATGGATTTACCGTGAGTCAGATGCGTGTAGCAGGTGATTCGAATGTATTTGTTTATCTTGAGGCTAGGGAAAAAGGGAAGCCATTAGTTGGAACGATTAAGCAGCTCAATTCTAAAACAAAGGAAGAGGAAAAAAGTCAGACTTTCCAATATGTGGATGGGAAGTTTGTTTTTGAAAATGAAGAAGAGGCGAAAAAGCTCTGGCCACAAGGAAAGTTCTTATTCCAGGAATTGCAATTGAATAAAGATATTCTAGCAAAGGCAAAATTGGTAAATAAGAATTATACAAAGAAAGAAGAAAGTCCTACTGGGGATAATGAATTTTATCTGAAATATAACATTCAACTTCCAGTAGTCAGTCGTTTTTTGGGGATCGATGAATCGCAGCCGGTAGAGCTCTTTATATTAGGTGTTGATGAGTCTAATGGCTTCGAATATGAAATCGGAACGGAGCAAGATCATCAAACGACTTTATGGGAAATGATACGAGAAATTAGGAAATAGATGGTTTTCTGTGAATTGGAAAGATGTTACAATGAAAACGAGGTGAGTGTATGCAAACAATAATGATTGTCGAAGATGAAAAAGTCATTCGCGATGCGATTGTACAAGAATTGGAAAAATGGAATTATGAAGTCGTTGCGGTGGAAGACTTTTCGCAAGTGTACACTCAATTTTTAGCAGTTAATCCACAGTTGGTCATTCTGGATATTACATTGCCGTTTTATAATGGTTATTATTGGTGCCAAGAGATTCGTAAGGTGTCTCAGGTGCCGATTATGTTCTTGTCGTCCAGGGATCAAGCGATGGATATTGTGATGTCGATTAATATGGGCGCGGATGATTATATGACAAAGCCGTTTGAACCAAGTGTATTGGTCGCAAAAATCCAAGGGATGATGCGTCGTAGTTATGAGTTCGTTCAGCAAAAAGATTGGCTGGAATATAAGGGGATTGCCTTGCAGCTTGGAAGCGGAAAAGTTTCATATGAGGTTAATGTCATCGAGTTGTCGAAAAATGAATTTATCATTTTACGTGTACTATTTGAAAAACAAGGCGATATTGCGCCGAGGGAAGATTTAATGAATGCATTGTGGAATAGCGATGTGTTTGTCGATGATAATACCTTGTCCGTCACAGTTGCTCGTTTGCGGAAGCGTCTTGGCGAAATCGGACTGGAAAAATTAATCACGACGAAAAAAGGCGTCGGGTATGGATTGGCGGAAGTGATTGAATGAAGACAAAAGTAGAATTTAGTATGGCTTGGTTCAAATCGCATGCCTTCTTACTCGGGGCGCTGGCCTTCATCGAAGTGTTTTCGATTGGGTTCTTCTTCGTCTTTAATTGGCTAAATTCAGAAGTCGGCTATTATTTATTTTTACTAGCCTTTTTCCTTTTGGTAGTTGCTGGTGCACTTTTGTGGCACGATTGGAGAAAGTACAGAGAAGTCGTTCGAAGTTTGCAGCAGGAAGTGACGACATTAGACGATGGGTTTTCGCCCGTTGTAAGTCATTTGTATGAGGCCATCCAACAAGAAAAGTCGGATATGCTAGGGTTAAGTACGAAGATGAAGCAACTTCGCAAGGAAGATGTGGACTACTATACTTTATGGGCGCACCAAATTAAAACGAGTATCGCCGCAAGTCAATTGTTGATTCGCGAGTTGCCGCAAACGTCTGAGAAATCTTTATTGAGTCAAGAACTCGTTCGGATTACGACTTATACAGAACTAGCACTGCATTATGTTCGAATGGAAAGTTTCCATCAAGACTTATCGATTTCAACGATTTCTATCGATGAAGTGATTCGTCCACTCTTGAAGAAGTATGCGACCTTCTTTATTTCGAAGAAATTGCATTTGGACTATGTTCCTACTGAGAAAAAGGTCGTGACGGATTCGAAGTGGTTAGGCGTTATCGTCGAGCAAGTGTTATCGAATGCAGTGAAATATACGCCTGAGGATGGAACGATTCGTATTCTTTTTGAAGGGGATACGTTAACAATTGAAGATACGGGAATCGGAATTGCTCCTTATGATATTAAACGGATTTTCGAACGTGGATTTAGTGGCTACAATGGTCGTGTGAACCACCAATCGACGGGGCTGGGGCTCTACTTATCTTCAGAGATTGCCAAACGTTTAGGTGTTACGCTTAGTGTAGACTCGACTGTTGGAGAAGGGACGACGGTTCATATTCAGATTCCGTCTGAAGTAATGCAAGTGAAAGATTAATGGAAAGCGAGGGGCAACCTTCGCTTTTTTTGTGCGATAAAAAGAGTATTTTTGCTAAAAAGTTAACGATGACACGCCCGGATGTGTTATAATTGTAAGGATAACAATATCGTTTGAGATAGGAGAATGACAATGGCAGTAGATCAATTAGAATTAGTCGTCATTACAGGTATGAGTGGGGCAGGGAAAACTGTTGCAATGCAAAGTTTCGAAGACATGGGATATTTCTGTGTCGATAATATGCCACCAAGTCTTCTACCAAAATTTTGGGAATTAGTAAAAGAATCAGGAAAAATTACAAAAATTGCGCTCGTAATCGACTTACGTTCACGTGCATTCTTTGATGAAATCATGTCAGCTATTGCAGGCCTTGATAACACATCATTTATTACAACAAAAATTTTATTCTTAGAAGCGAGCGATGATGCGCTTGTTTCTCGTTACAAAGAAACAAGAAGAACGCACCCTCTTGCTAGTGATGGTCGTATTTACGATGGGATTATTGCGGAACGTCGTTTATTGCAAGACATTAAGACACGTGCGCAAAAAGTGATTGATACAACAAATCTTTCGCCTCGTAAATTACGTGAAGAAATCATGCAAGCATTCTCTACAGGTAGCGAAGGAATTTTCACAATCCAAGTGATGTCATTTGGATTTAAATACGGACTTCCAATCGATGCGGATGTCGTGATGGATGTACGTTTCTTACCAAATCCACACTATATTCCAGAGTTACGTCCACTCACTGGATTAGATGAACCTGTATATGATTATGTTATGAGCCAACCAGAAGCGAAGACGTTCTATCATAAATTGATGGACTTACTCGATTTCTCAATTCCAGGCTACAAAAAAGAAGGAAAATCTAGCGTGACGATTGCCATCGGATGTACTGGTGGTCAACACCGTTCTGTAGCTTTTGCGGAACGTATCGGACGCGAATTATTATCAGACTCTTATAACGTGAAAATCTCTCATCGTGACAAAGACCGTCGTAAAGAAGGGAATGGACGCTCATGATGTTCGAGGTAACACCAAATCCTCCGAGAAAGAAAGGTCCTAAAATCACCGTTATTGGTGGAGGAACAGGGCTTCCTGTTCTCTTGAGAAACCTTCGTAAGAGAGATGCGGATGTGACTGCGATTGTAACGGTTGCCGATGATGGTGGAAGTTCAGGAATCATTCGAGATTATATGAACGTTGTGCCACCAGGAGATATTCGTAACTGTATGATTGCTCTTTCTCCGATGAACGCTTTACAAAAAGAAATTTTCCAATATCGTTTCAATTCCGACGATCAATTCTTCGCCGGACATGCGATTGGGAACTTGATTATCGCGGCCTTAACGGAGATGCGCGGAAATATTTTCGATGCGATTCGTCTCTTAAGCCGTATGATGGCGGTGGAAGGACATGTATATCCTGCCGCTGAAGAGCCATTATTACTCCGCGCGGAATTCCAAGATGGAACGATTGTGGACGGGGAAGCGGAACTTGTCAAATATCGCAAGAAGATTAAGCGAGTTTCCGTGCATTGCTACGACGAAAATCGTAAGCTAGATGAAAGCCGTACGCCAACAGCTGCGCGTGAAGTCATCAATGCGATTATGGAAGCCGATATGGTTGTACTAGGGCCTGGTAGTCTTTATACTAGTATCTTGCCGAACTTAATGATTAGTGATATTGGTCAAGCCGTTTGTGAAACGAAAGCGGAAGTGGTGTACATCTGTAACATCATGACGCAACTTGGTGAAACGGAACACTTTACCGATGCAGATCATGTACGAGTGTTGCATGACCATTTAGGAACTAAATTTATCGATACTGTTCTCGTGAATACAGAGGCAGTGCCAGAAGAGTACTTAAACCAACAAAAGAACGAAGAGTATCTTTACCAAGTGAAGTACGACTTCCAAGGATTGCGCGACGAGGGATGCCGAGTAGTGTCATCTGACTTTATTAAATTACGCGAAAAAGGCGTATACCATGATGGTGAAAAAGTCATCGACGAATTATTCCGTCTCTTACAAAGTGCACGAATTGAATAATAACGAATGAAATAGGAGCCAAGACTTCCTCTTGGCTCCTTCAACATGACTAGAAGAGAAAGGAGGAGGCCTGTGTCCTTACTATCATTTGCTGCAGAGACAAAACAAGAACTAACGCAATTAGAAGTGCAATATGACTATTCAAAATATGAACTAGCGGCGCTGATTCGAATGAATGGGGCGGTTGGGATTTTGAATCGTCAATTGATTTTAAATATCCAAACAGAAAATGCTGCGATTGCCAGACGTATTTATGTGCTCTTGAAGAAGTATTATCAAGTGGAAAGTGAACTTTTGGTTCGCCGTAAGATGAAACTGAAGAAGAACAATGTGTATATCGTACGTTTGAAACACGGAACGGAAGAAATTCTGGAAGACTTGAATATCAAGTCGAGCGGCTTATTTAATATGCGCGTTCCGGAAAATGTTCGTGAAGACGAAGAGAAGATGCGTGCCTACCTTCGTGGGGCGTTTCTGGCTGGCGGTTCGATTAATGATCCAAAAACAAGCCGTTATCACCTAGAGATTTATTCGATTTATGAAGAGCATAACGACGATATTTGCCAGATGATGAATGCGTTTGGGTTGAACGCTAGAACGATTGAGCGTCGTAAGGGGTATATCACGTACTTGAAAGAAGCCGAGAAAATCGCAGACTTCCTTGCCGTGATTCATGCTTCCAAAGCGATGCTGCATTTTGAAGATATCCGAATTATTCGCGATATGAGAAATACAGCGAATCGTTTAGTGAACTGCGAGAATGCCAATATTAATAAAGTGGTGAACGCAGCCACTCGTCAAATCGAAGAGATTCAATATATTGAAGATACGGTGGGGCTGGATGCCTTGCCGGATAAATTATCGGATATTGCAAAAATCCGTTTAGAGAATCCAGAAATTAGTTTGAAAGAATTGGGCGAGATGTTACCTTCTGGGCCTATCTCAAAATCAGGGGTAAACCACAGACTGCGTAAGATTTCGGAATTTTCTCAAAAATTAAGAGAAGAAGGAAAAGCCAATTAGAGGATGTGGGGCGTAGCTTACTATAGAAAAAACTATAGGAGGTTCGTCTTATGAACTTAGTATCTTTAATTGGTCGTGTTGTCAAAGAGGTAGAGGTGCAACAGCTTCAACCTTCCGGAAAGAGTGTGTTTAATAATACGATTGCGGTACAAAATGTATACCGCAACAGTGATGATTCGTATCATTCACACTTTATCCAAGTGGTCGCTTGGGGCAAAATTGCAGAGCGTATCGGCAAGTTTGTCAAAAAAGGGGACCGCATTGGCGTGGAAGGACGACTCAATACTCGTCGCTACACAAACAAGAATCATCAAGAAGTGTATGTGACCGAAGTGGTGATTGAGGAAGTGTACTTCTTAGAGAGAAAACACGAAACAGAAGAGGACGGTGCAAGTCCTTTTGAAGATCCGCAAAGTTTGTTTGTGGAATAGTGTAAGGAGAGAAATTCCTTCACGTGACAGTTTAAATGAAGGAGTTTTTCGAGTGATTATATTAATAAATGGAACAGCGATTGCTATCGGAGCGCTTGTGGGTGTGTTTTTACGACATATTATTTCAGAGCGTTTCGCGCAACATATCATGCAAGGGTTAGCGCTATGTGTATTTCTAGTCGGAATTAAAGGCGCGATTCAAATCCCGAATAGCTTGATTATGATTTTATCGCTTGTATGCGGTGGAGTTGTCGGAGAAGGGCTTCAAATGGAGGAGCGAGTACGTAAGTTCTCAGACTGGCTTCAAGAGAAGGCTTCAAAAGGCAAACAAAACAATTTGAATATCGGTGAAGGATTCGTTGCGGCAGTGATGATTTTCTGCGTGGGGGCACTTGCTACAATGGGATCTATCCAGTTAGGAATTACTGGAGATACAACGTTGCTTCAAACGAAGTCCGTATTAGATGGGATTACTTCTATCTTCCTTGCGGCAACGGAAGGAATTGGAGTTGGACTTTCAGCAGTGGCGGTAATTGCATATGAGTTAATTTTAGTGGGATTATCTCAACTAGTGGCTCCGCATTTAAATGATGTGGTAACCGTATCGATGTCCGCAGTGGGGTCGGTTCTTTTAGTCGGCTTAGCAATGAACTTACTTGGCATTACGAAGATTAAAGTGTTAAACTTCTTGCCAGCTATCTTTATGCCGATTCTACTTGTACCGCTATTTGCGTTATTTTAAGACAATGAAAAACACCGTACCAAGAAATTTTCTTGGTACGGTGTTTTGTTGTTTTTATTAGTTGTTTTCTGCTTCTAATTTTTCGAAAGCATCGTGTAAGATGGATTTCAATGTTTTTGCAGATAAGTCCATTTTCTCTTGTTCAGAGTCAGCTAGAGGGATTTCGATGATTTGACGAATTCCTTCACGTCCGATAACGGCTGGGGCTCCGATGAAAATATCGTCTTGTCCGTATTGACCTTCAAGGTATACCGATAATGGGAAGATGGCTTGTTCGTTGTTTAAGATGGCTTTTGTAATACGCGCTAGAGTAGCACCGATACCGTAGTAAGTCGCACCTTTTTTAGCGATGATTTCATAAGCCGCGTCACGTACTTGGAAGAATACTTCAACTAATTTTTCTTCATCAACGTGTGGATTTTGACGAACCCATTCGTAGATTTGTAAACCGCCGACGTTTGTATGTGACCAAACTGGGAATTCAGTATCCCCGTGTTCACCCATGATATATCCGTGAACGTTACGTGCGTCAACGCCCACTAATTCAGCGATTGTTTGACGGAAACGAGCACTGTCTAAAGAAGTACCAGATCCGATAACGCGTTCTTTTGGAAGTCCTGAGAATTTCCAAGTTGCGTAAGTTAAGATATCCACTGGGTTAGACGCCATTAGGAAGATTCCGTTGAATCCGCTCGCCATAATAGAGTCTACGATGTTTTTCAAGATTTTTAAGTTTTTAGATACTAAGTCCAAGCGAGTTTCGCCAGGTTTTTGAGCAGCTCCTGCTGTGATACATACGATATCTGCGTCGTGGCAGTCTTCATATGTTGCTGCATAAATCTTTTTAGGGGCATTGAAAGCTAAGGCATGTGATAAGTCTAACGCATCGCCTTCTGTTTTCTCGAAATTGATGTCGATAATTCCTAGTTCTTCTGCAATCCCTTGTAATACAAGTGCGTATGCGTAACTAGAACCAACGGCACCGTCACCGACTAAAATTACTTTATTACCATGTTTTTGAGATTTTTCCATATTCATACCTCCTAAAAAATTAGTGATGGAATATCCATAAACAAGTATAGCACGATTTTTTTAAAATTGATTTTCATAAGTCCCCTTTTATGACAAATAATACATAAAAAACACAATTTCGTGAAAATGTGAATTAATAACGGGACGGTGTAGGGGTATGGTATAATAGCAAAATAGAAGAAAAAAGAATAGGTGAAAGTATGAAATTAGTCGTTGGTCTAGGGAATCCTGGAGCAAAGTATAAAGGGACAAGACATAATGTCGGGTTCATGACAATGGATGAAGTGGCCTATCAAGAGAAGTTTGATTTTGATAAGGCGCTTTTCGATGCGGTGTTTGCGCAGGTGCAAATCGGTGGCGAAAAAGTCATCTTCATGAAGCCATTGACGTTTATGAACTTATCGGGTGAAGCGATTCGTCCGCTGATGAATTATTTTAAAATTGGAATCGAAGACTTGCTGGTCGTTTATGATGATATGGATCTACCGGTTGGAAAGATTCGTCTTCGTCAAAAAGGCAGCGCCGGAGGACATAACGGAATCAAGAGTATTATTTCGTGCCTCGGGACGAGCGAGTTTAACCGTATTAAGGTTGGGGTTGGTCGTCCAAAAGATGGGCGTACGGTCGTAGGACATGTGCTCAACCGTTTTGAAAAAGAGGAAGAAGAGGACATTATTTTTGCTGTGCAAAAGAGTGTCGATGCGATTCGTTCGTGGATTGAAACGAGCGATTTTGTCAAAACAATGAATCAATTTAATTAATCCATAGGAAAGAGATGCTGCAAAATTTTTTTGCGGTCTCTTTTTGTCGTTGGAAAAAGGAGAAAATTATGCAATTATTGCACCAAACTATTAGTAAACTGAAAGGATTTAAAGAGTGGTTCGATACTCTTAGTCTTCATGAGAGTCAACTCGTGCTAGGGCTTAGTGGGTCTGTAAAGCATTTGGCCGAGTCATGCGCGTTTGAGAAGTTAGACAAGCAATTAGTGATTGTGACACCAACGCTCTTACAAGCAACACAAACCTACGAAGAGTTATCGGAGTGGTATGACGATGAGGTTGTCCACCTCTTCCCGGTAGAAGAGTCACTAGCGGCGGATTTCTCAGTGGTGTCGCCAGATGTGGTGAGCCAACGCATTCGCACGCTCGATTTCTTAAGTCGTGGAGAAAAAGGAATCGTCATCGTGCCGCTATCTGGGATTCAAAAGCTCTTAGTGCCAGCAGCGGTATGGAAGAAGAGCTCGATTGAACTGGCGATGGGTTCTGAAATCGAATCAATGGATGCTTTTGTAGAGCAGTTAGTGGAATTAGGATATCGCCGTGAAAACATGGTCGCGACTCCTGGTGAATTTGCGCTTCGTGGAAGTATTGTCGATATTTACCCATTAGACCAAGAATATCCACTACGTCTGGATTTCTTTGATACAGAAGTGGACTCGATTCGTGCATTTAATGCGGAGACGCAACGTTCGATGGATGTGATTAACGAAGTGCGCATTTTACCAGCAACAGACTTGCCACTTCAAAAGGAAGCGGTCTGGAAGGCACAAGCCAAAATCCACGCGCTCTATGAAAAGGACGTGAAGGCTGCCCAAAGTCCAGAACGAAAAGACCAAGTTAAAAATATTCAGCAAGCTATCGATGCGCAATTAGAAAATGGGGAAATCCCATCGAACTTAACGTACTTCTTGGAATGTATTTATCCAGAGAAGACAAGCTTATTAGATTATGTTTCTAAAGATGCGTACCTCATTATTGATGACTACGCTCGTTTTATCGAAAAGAGCAAAACCTTAGAAGAAGAGGCGGGCTATTGGAAGACGCACCATATCGAAACGGGTGCGATTGCTTCTGGATTGTCGCTTGTTCAAGATGGACGAAAAGTGCTAAAAGAAAGTCCGTTGAAGAGAACATATTTCGCCATTTTCCAAAAAGGTCTTGGAAGACTCGCGCTTGATGCGATTCATCCGATTACAACACGCACGATGACGCAGTTCTTCTCGCAAATGCCGATGGTGAAAGTCGAAGCGGACCGTTGGAAGAAACAAGGCGCAACTGTTATCGTCTTAGTCGATGATGCCAAACGTGCGCAAAAGGTCGAACAAACCTTTGCCGATTTTGAAATCAAGAGTGTCATTTCAAACGGGGCCGTGCTAGAAGGGCAACTCCAAATCATGGTTGGCAAGATGCACAATGGATTTGAGCTGCCAGAAGATAAATTTGCCATTTTAACGGAACGCGAATTATTCAATAAACTCACAAAACGTGCGCCACGAAATCAAAAAATCTCGAATGCAGAACGTTTGAAGAGCTACACTGAGTTAGCTGTTGGGGACTATGTGGTTCACGTGAATCATGGGGTCGGTGTGTACCAAGGGATGGAGACGCTCGAAATCGGCGGTATCCACCAAGACTACATGTCGATTCACTATCAAGATGGCGGGAATTTATTCGTTCCTGTTTCTCAAATTAAGCTCGTTCAAAAATATGTATCGTCGGATGCCAAAGTGCCAAAACTCAATAAATTGGGTGGTACGGAATGGGCGAAGACGAAACGCAAAGTAACGGCCAAGATTGAAGATATCGCCGATGAACTCATCGAATTGTATGCCAAACGCGATGCTGAAAAAGGGTATGCGTTTAGCCGTGATACAGTGGAACAACAAGAATTCGAACAAGCCTTCCCGTACACGGAAACGCAAGACCAACTAAGAAGTGTTGCGGAAATTAAGGAAGACATGCAAAAGGACAAACCGATGGACCGTCTGCTTGTCGGGGACGTTGGATACGGGAAGACGGAAGTAGCCATGCGTGCGGTTTTCAAGGCAGTTATGGATGGAAAACAAGCAGCTGTCTTGGTACCAACAACGATTCTTGCCGAGCAACATTACGAGAATTTTGTACAACGCTTCTCGGACTATCCATTTACCATCGGATTATTAAGTCGTTTCCGTAGCAAAAAAGAACAAGAAAAAACAATTGAGAAGCTTCGCAAAGGTGCGGTCGATATCGTCATTGGGACTCACCGTCTACTTTCAAAAGACGTGCAGTTTTTAGATTTAGGACTTCTCATTGTCGATGAAGAACAACGCTTTGGAGTAAAGCACAAGGAACGCTTGAAACAATTGAAATCGCAAGTGGATGTATTAACGCTGACGGCAACGCCAATTCCAAGAACGCTCCACATGTCAATGCTTGGGGTGCGTGATTTATCTGTAATTGAGACGCCGCCAGCAAACCGTTATCCGGTTCAAACCTTTGTAATGGAACAAAACCCGATGACCATTCGTGACGGAATCGAACGCGAGATGGCTCGTGGCGGACAAGTCTTCTATTTATATAATCGTGTCGAAACGATTGAGAAGAAGGCGGACGAACTCAGAGCGCTCGTTCCAGGATGTCGTGTTGGTGTGATTCATGGGCAGATGAGTGAAACGACGCTGGAAAATATTCTCTTCCAATTTATCGAAGGGGAATACGATGTGTTAGTCACGACCACGATTATCGAAACTGGGGTGGACATTCCAAACGTGAACACCCTCTTTATTGAAAATGCGGATCATATGGGGCTTTCGCAGTTGTATCAATTGCGTGGACGTGTTGGCCGTACAAATCGTATTGCCTATGCATACCTCATGTATCAACCAGATAAAGTCTTAACCGAAGTCAGCGAGAAGCGCCTGCAAGCAATGCGCGACTTTACAGAACTCGGCTCCGGATTCAAGATTGCCATGCGTGACCTCTCGATTCGTGGGGCAGGGAATTTACTTGGAAAACAACAGCACGGATTTATCGATTCGGTCGGATTCGATTTATATTCTCAATTATTAAGCGAAGCCGTGTTGAAGAAACAAGGGAAAGAAGTCAAGTCGGACGAAGAAACCGTCGAAATCGACTTACAAATTGATGCGTATATACCTTCAAGCTATATTCAAGACGAACGTCAAAAAATCGAGATGTATAAACGGATTCGCTCGATTGACAGCGTAGAAGCTTATGAAGAATTGCTCGATGACTTTATCGACCGCTTCGGGGACTTCCCAGACGAAGTGAGCGCGTTAGCAGAAGTTGGATTGATTAAGCATTATGCTAACGAGATTGATGTCGTATCGATTAAACGTAAAGACAACTCGGTAACGATTACGATTGCACCGCCAAGTGCGACTCGCTTACAAGGAGTGCCAGTCTTCGAAGCGCTTGGTCCAGTGAAATTGCCAGCGCAAGTGGCCAACAAGGGCGAAAGTCTTCAGATTTTATTAAATATCACGCAAAAGCCTGTTGACTTATGGCTCGAGCAAGTTAAACTGTTTGTAAAAACATGCGGGGAAATTTTAGCCCGCGATGAGGAAAAACATGAAGAAGATAAATAGTAAAGGGATGATGCAAGGGGCGATTGCGCTCTCGATTGCCGCGTTTATCGCTAAGATTTTAAGCGCGGTGTACCGAGTTCCTTTCCAAAATATGGTGGGCAACACCGGTTTTTATGTATACCAACAGGTGTATCCAATCTATGGAATCGGCATGACCTTTGCATTAACGGGATTCCCGGTATTCGTGTCCAATGTAGTCGCGGAATACTTGGAGTCGACACATTTAAAGAAATTATTGAAGCAGCTATTCGTTATCGCGAGTCTCGTTGGAGTGGGGATTTTTGCCTTCCTCCATTTGGGTGCTGGAATGATTGCACACTGGATGGGTGACGTAGAACTCTTGCCAGTCGTTCAAAGCGTTTCGTGGATGTTTCTATTGATGCCGTTTCTGGTTATCACAAGGGGTTATTTCCAAGGAAGCTTCCGAATGATGCCGACTGCCATCTCACAAGTGGTGGAGCAGGTCGTTCGTGTTGCGGTAATTCTCTTCGTGGCGAGTCTATTTGGCAGTGCCATTTCAGATTACTACACGATGGGCACATGGGCGATGTCGAGTGCGACGATTGCGGCAATGTTTGCCATCCTCGTGATGCTGTATTATGTACTTAAAGAAACAAAAGATCCGCTCGATGGCTTGACGATTACGCCAGTAGAAATAGAAGTGCCAACATTTGGGCATCTCTTTAAACGCTTTGCCTTTGAAGGAGGAACCATCTGTCTCCTTAGTTCGATTTTGGTCTTGTTCCAATTAGTGGATTCATTCTCTGTGTATAATGTGTTAACAGACAAAGGAATTCTTCCAGAAGTGGCAAAAGACCTCAAGGGGATTTACGACCGTGGTCAGCCGCTCGTGCAATTAGGAATGGTGGTCGGCGTCGGATTTTCATCGAGCTATATGCCGATGTTATCGCGCGCCTTTAAGAAAGGACATGACTTAGAATTTAAGAGACTATCCGCGTCGCTTCTTCGAATGACGATGACGTTCTCGGTAGTCGCAACGATGGGGATGATTGCGATCTTGCCATGGTTAAATACCGCACTCTTTGGAGATGCGAAGGGGCAGGCAGTACTCCTTGTCTATGTCACAAGTATTTTCTTTGCATCTGTCATTATGTCGCTGCACGGCATTTTCCAAAGTCAGCATCAATATCCAAAAACGCTACTGGCACTCATAGCAGGGCTCGTAGTAAAGGCAAGTACGAATTACTTATTCGTTGCGATGTTTGGAACGCTTGGAGCTAGTTTAGCGACAGCTTTTGGACTTTGCGTGATGATGGGTGTCATGATGGCTTTTGCAAAAGAGATTATGACAAGTGTCCTACGTGACGGGAATTTTATGCAGTTACTTACAGGCATTGCGCTTGGCATGACGGTCATTGTTTCGGTATTATCATACGGAGCATGGCATTTTGCAGGGCTACAAGATTCAAGAACGATGGCCTTTGTCTTTTCAATCGTCTTTGCTTTTATAGGAGTTGTAATTTTCCTGGCTGGAACGATGAAATGGAATTTATTCACCAAACGCGAATGGGTACTGATTCCAAAAGGAAAGACTTTATTACGTAAATTTAGTAGAAAAGAGGAAAACGATGAGACTCGATAAATTTTTAAAAGTATCACGATTAATCAAACGCCGTACGGTTGCTAAAGAAGTAGCCGACAAGGGACGTGTGTTTATCAATGATAAAGTGGCGAAATCTTCAACAGACGTCAAAGTCGGAGATAAAATCGCGATTCAATTCGGGAACAAACATGTCTTAGTACAAGTCGAAGCGTTGCTGGATTCAACAAGAAAAGAAGACGCTAAGGAAATGTTCACGATTCTTGAAGAGAAGCTGATTAAAGAAGAACCTTTAGAATTATAATCAATAGGAGAATACGGCAAAGTTGTCGTATTCTTTTTTTATGTAGCAGTCTATTTGTTTTGAATGCGTTTTCTGTTGACAAAAAAATAAAAAAAGAGTAATATAAATAGTACTTTTTTAAAAGAAATAAGGAGGGAAAACCGTGGATTTAAATGCAATTAATTTTTTTCAACCATTTAATGTAATGATGGAATTACGTCACTTTTTGGCGATTTTAATTTCATGTATTTGTGGACTTGCCATCGGTTACGAACGTACCTCCAGAAATAAACAAGCAGGGGTTAAGACCCACATGATTGTGGCGCTCACTTCTTGCTTAATGATGATTATTTCAAAAGAAGCCTTCATTGATACACCGCATTACGATACAGCGCGTGTGGCTGCTCAAGTAGTCAGCGGTATCAGCTTTATCGGTGGGGGGATCATCTTCATGCGTGAAAAACGCGTGAGTGGTCTTACTACCGCTTCAGGAATTTGGGCCACAGCCGGAATTGGACTTGCGATTGGCGGAGGATTTTGGTTCTTCGGTTCCCTTTGCGCCGCGATTATTGTCATCGTCCAAAAATTAGCGTATCAACCAATCTTGCAAGGGAAACAACGTCAAGTAAATATTTACTGTGAAATTCCAGACCCAACCATCGTGCAGTCGATTTATAATTACTGCCACTTCGAAGACTATCAATCGATTCAAGTCGAAGCGCGCGAACTCGATGGCGAAAAATACGAGCTCGTAATTCGCATTCATAATGACGAAGAAATCATTATCGAAAACTTGAAAAACTACATTCGCGAAACGGAAAATCAAGTGGTCATTAAACGCGTGAAACTCCGTACCGAAGATGTTAACTAAATAATAAAGATATACAACAAATGATTCCGCTTATCCTAACGGATGTCTTCATAATAACTGTAATGTTGCACCGGTTCGAGCCTTATGTCTCTCACCTTCGAAGCTTCAAACGCGGAGTAAGGTACAAGCCCTACTCCGCGTAATTCACATTCGATGCGGTTCACATTACTGTTATTATAGAATCCGTTAGTCTTTGCGGAATCATTTTTTCGTCTTTAGATTCTTCTACGGGGTCTATTTTTGCCACAAAAAAAGAAGTTCGAAGGAAGTTTACAAAAATTTATAAAAAATCTTAGTGTAACCATGGACGATGAGCGTCATTCTTGTTATACTCAGTTTGTATAAGTAAAAAAGGAGACAATTAAGGTGACGAAAGAAACACAACAAAGAAATTCGAATGTAATTTCAATGAACAACAAGTTAAATCAGAAAAAACCTTCTACTCCCGTTTTCAAGAGTCACTCACTATGGACTAAGCTCATTTTAGTCGGTGTGATTGCCATTTCGGGATCAATGATTGTCGGGATTGGGAACCAATTTAGCCAAGCGAGTCAATTAGATCAAAAAATTGAACAAGCAAAGGCTGAAAAAGAAGTTGCTGAAAAGCAAAAAGAATCGTTAACACAGCAAGTGGAACTTCTTCAAAGCGATGAATATATCGCGAAGCTAGCACGTAGTGAATATTATTTAAGCAAAACTGGAGAAATCATCTTCAGCACGCCAAATGACACTGCGGAGCATAAAGCACAACAAGCAAAAGAAGAAGTCGAACAAGGGGAAACTGTTGTTAAGGTGACGACTCAAAACCGTTAGGCAATGAATCTTTTTGATACGTCAAGCGTGTATCGAAAAGGGAATAATGAAGGAGGAACGCTTTTTATATGTCAATCGAAGTAGGAAACGTAATCCCTGGTAAAGTTACTGGAATTACAAATTTTGGAGTTTTTGTGGATTTAGGAGATCGTAAGACAGGTCTTGTTCACATTAGCGAGGTGTCTGATTCATACATTCAAGATATCAAAGAAGTTTTAAAAGTTGGAGACGAGGTTAAAGTGAAAGTCATGACGATTGCGGATGATGGCAAAATTAGCCTTTCAATTCGTCGTGCCGTTGATAAACCAAAAGAAGATTCAGCGGACAAACCACGTGCAAAGAAACCTTTCACACCGCGTAATGACTCTCAAGACTTTAAGAAAAATCACTCTGCTAGCAGAACTTCAGCTCCATACGAAAAGAAATCTCCTTCGCAAGCAAAAGCAACAGATTTCGATTCTCTAATGAGTTCCTTCTTGAAAGACTCTGAAGACCGTTTAACTTCATTGAAACGTAACACTGAAGGGAAACGTGGGGGCCGTGGCGGTCGCCGTTCATAATGAAACCATCAATCTCTTCTGGTGAAAACTGGAGGAGATTTTTTTGACAGAAAGGAGAGGCCAATGCAACATCAACTAACAGCGTTTTTTAGAAGAAATGTAGAAAACTATACTGAGAAAAAATATGTGCTTGCCGTATCCGGAGGCGTCGATTCGATGGTTCTTTTGAATGCGATGATTACTCTTTTTGGAGACGATGCAAAAGATCGACTCGTAGTGGCCCATGTCAACTATGGACTAAGAGCACAAGCCGAGGATGAGGAGCAACTCGTTCATCGTTATTGTAAACTTCATCAAATTCCAATCGAGACAAAGCATTGGCACGAAACAGAGGGAGAGACGACTTCTGAAAAATCATTACGTGATTTTAGATATGATTTCTTCCGCACAGTGACGAAAAAGCATGAGGCGGACTATTTAGTATTGGCGCATCACCAAGATGACCAAATGGAGACTGTTTTGATGAAATGGTCGCGTGGAAGTACGCTGGAAGGTCTTTCTGGAATGAAGGAAAAACGTTTCGTAAAAGAGTTGGACATTTTACGCCCGTTCTTATCTTATGAGAAAAAAGAACTCTATCAAGAGGCTAAGAAATATGACGTTCCCTATTTAGAAGATGAATCGAATGAATCCGATGACTATACAAGAAACAGATATCGTCATCATGTCATTCCGTTTTTAAAAGAGGAAAATCCAAATGCCGGAAGCCACTTCCAAAAGAGTGCGCAAATGATTGCGGATGCTGTGGCGTGCTTGATGCCCATCCTAGAAGAAAAACAAGAGCAGCTCTTCCAAAGAGGAAAGAAGAAAGTCACATTCCATCGCGAAGCCTTCCTCAAAGAGCCAATCGAAATGCAACGACTGCTCTTGCAACAAGTGCTCATGCAAATGGACACGACGATTTCTGTGGTGCAAATGGAGCAAATCTTAGAAAAGGTTGGTTCCGACAAGGCACAACTCACGCTGGACCTTCCAAATGGCTGGAAGTTCAAGAAACGTTACGAGGAATGTTCGTTTGAAAAGGGACGTCAAAAAGTCGTTCCAAATATCGAATATGTATTGGAAAAACCGGAAGATACCTTAATTCGTCCAAACGAAGATGAGCAAATCTTGCTCACTGCAGGAAAGACGGCTTCCGAGTTTGCCATTCCTGTCTATTCAAAGGACTTTCCTCTCACGATTCGTCATGCAAAACCAGGGGATAAGATTGCACTTGATGCCAGTGAAACCAAACATCAAAAACTCTCAAGATGGTTTATCAATTCGAAGATTCCACTCGAAGAGCGCAAGGAAATTTGGGTGTTGGAAGACGCCTCGAAAAAAATTCGCGCAATTTTGGGCTATCGTTATGCCAAACCGTTGTCCTTTGAAGAGGAAACTGGTAAAATGATTCTATCTTACGAAAACAAAACGAGGTGCACACATGTTAAAAAATGATATGTCAGAAATTTTAGTATCAGAAGAACAGTTACAAGAAACAATCAAGAAATTAGGTGCTACGTTAGCGGAAGATTACCGCGGTAAAGATCCGTTAGTCATTTGTATTCTTAAGGGTGCTATTTTCTTTATGGCAGATTTAGTTCGCGCAATGGACTGCAACTTAGAAATTGATTTCATGGATGTATCTAGTTATGGAAATGAATTCGAATCAAGCGGCGAAGTACGTATCTTAAAAGACCTAGGTCAAAGTGTTAAAAATCGTCATGTGATTATCGTTGAAGATATTATCGATACAGGCCGTACTTTAAAACACGTGGTTGAATTATTAAAACACCGCCAAGCAGCAAGCGTTAAAGTGGTGACTTTATTAGATAAACCAGAACGTCGTGAAGAAGCCATAGAAGCAGATTATATTGGGGTTCAAGTTCCTAACAAATTCGTTGTAGGATACGGATTAGACTTCAAACAATTCTACCGTAACTTACCATGTATCGGTGTTTTAAAACCTGAATTCTACGAAGATTAAGAAAGAGTTAAACTATTCGTCAATAAAAGTCAAATATGTTATGATAGAACGGTAGTCAAGTAAACTATCGTTCTTCTTTTATAAGAAGATGGGGAGGCAAAATGAATAATAATAACAATCGATCAATATTCAGATCTAGCTTACTGTATATCTTGATTTTCGGTGCTATTGTCATTTTCGTTGGAATGTTTAATGGGGATCAAAAAGGTCCTACAGCGGAAATTTCATACACAGAATTTATGCAAAGTCTGAAAAGTGGCGAAATCAAAGATATTAAGATGCAATATTCGAATTCTGTATATACTATTACTGGGGAATATACAAATCCGAAAGAGCAAACAACAGAAGAAGCTAAAAACCAAAATGGCTTATCTATTTTTGATAACCGTACTACAAAGAGCACAAACTTTAAGACAACTGTCTTACCAAACGACTCAACGATTAAAGAAATCAATGAAGCGGCTCAAGCTAAAAATACAAAGGTTGAAACTTTACCAGAAAGTTCAACAGGCGTATGGATTTCTGTATTATTACAAGTCATATTACCACTTGGGGTATTAGGATTCTTGCTCTATACAATGTTTATGAGCCAAGGTGGCCAAGGCGGACGTAACAATCCGATGAACTTCGGTAAGAGCCGTGCGACAAATCAGAAGAAACAAAACGTAAAAGTGCGCTTCTCTGATGTGGCCGGTGCCGAAGAAGAAAAACAAGAGCTTGTGGAAGTAGTGGAATTCTTAAAAGACCCACGTAAATTTACAGCGCTTGGTGCTCGTATTCCTGCAGGGGTACTTCTTGAGGGCCCTCCAGGGACAGGGAAAACCCTTCTTGCGAAAGCCGTTGCCGGTGAAGCAAACGTACCATTCTTCTCGATTTCAGGTTCTGAATTCGTAGAAATGTTCGTAGGGGTGGGGGCAAGCCGTGTTCGTGACTTATTCGAAAACGCGAAGAAAAATGCTCCAGCAATTATCTTTATCGACGAAATCGATGCCGTTGGTCGTCAACGTGGTGCCGGAATGGGTGGCGGACACGACGAACGTGAACAAACATTAAACCAATTACTAGTTGAAATGGACGGGTTCGAAGGAACTGAGGGAATCATCGTGATTGCCGCAACAAACCGTTCAGACGTATTAGACCCAGCCTTACTTCGTCCAGGACGTTTTGACCGTCAAATCTTAGTAGGTCGTCCAGACGTGAAAGGCCGTGAAGCGATTCTGAAAGTACACGCACGCAATAAGAAACTTGCGAAAGACGTGGACTTAAAAGTAATTGCGCAACAAACTCCAGGCTTCTCTGGTGCAGAACTTGAAAACTTATTAAACGAAGCAGCTTTAGTAGCGGCTCGTCGTGATAAAAATGCTATCGACGCATTAGACGTGGATGAAGCACATGACCGTGTGATTGCTGGTCCGGCTAAGAGAGACCGTGCCATCAGCAAGAAAGAACGCGAAATGGTGGCTTACCACGAAGCAGGTCATACAATCGTTGGTATGGTCTTAAGCGATGCGCGTGTGGTTCATAAAGTAACGATTGTCCCTCGTGGACGCGCTGGCGGATACGCGATTATGCTTCCAAAAGAAGATCGTTTCTTAATGACAAAAGAAGAATTGTTCGAACAAGTAGTTGGACTTCTTGGTGGTCGTGCTGCTGAAGAATTTATCTTTGGCGTGAAGACTACAGGAGCCTCTAACGACTTTGAACAAGCAACAGGTATCGTTCGTAGCATGATTACAGAGTACGGAATGGTAGACGAATTAGGAACTGTTCAATACGAAGGAAATCATCAAGTATTTATCGGACGTGACTATGGTCAAACAAAAGGTTACTCAGATCAAGTGGCCTTCGAAATCGACAATGCAGTTCGTCGTATTATGAAAGAAGCGCATGAAAAAGCACTTCAAATTCTTGAAGAACATAAAGACCAATTAGAATTAATTGCTCAAAAACTTCTAGAATTAGAAACATTAGATGAACGTACAATTAAATCACTTTTCGAAACTGGTGAAATGCCAGCTCCAATCGCGGAAGATGAATATCCAAGTGAAACAGAAGCGGCAAGTTTTGAAGAAACGAAAAAAGCCTTAGCAAAACGCGATGCGGAACAAGCTGAAGGCAAAGAGGTTCCAGATGAGGACGAAGAAGTGGAAGTCGCAGATGTGACGGCTGCTCCAAATGACCTTGAAGGACCATCAGAAAACGAATAACACAAAGGGTAGGAGAGCTGAGGCTGTTGTCACAGCTCTTTTCCTTTAAAAAAGGAGAGACAAATGGCAGATTCATTATTAAAAGTATTGGCGTTCAATGATGAGGTCAAAGCCGTTGCTATGGTTGCCACAGACGCAATCGCAGAGGCGCAACGCAGACACGACACTTGGAGTTCTGCAACAGCAGCGATGGGACGTACGATCATCGGAACACAATTATTAGCAAGCAGCTTAAAAGGCGACGAACGCATCACGGTTCAAGTGAACGGGGATGGCCCTGGTGGAAAAATCATGGCTGATGCGAATGGCCGTGGGGAAATGCGTGGTTATATCACAAATCCTCATGTGAGCCTTGAGTTAAACGAAAAAGGAAAATTAGATGTCCGTGGTGTCGTTGGAACAAACGGAACGATTACCGTCATCAAAGACTTAAATATGAGAGAACCATTCTCTGGTCAAGTGCCAATCGTGGATGGAGAACTCGGAATGGACTTCACGTATTACTTAGCAGTCTCAGAACAAATTAATGGAGCTGTTGGGGTGTCGGTTCTTGTGAATCCAGATGAAACGGTTCGTGCAGCAGGGGGCTTCATGATTCAATTATTACCAGGGGCGAGTGAAGCGACAATTTCAGAAATCGAACGTCGTATTAGCGAGATTCCTATGGTTTCAAAACTAATTGACCAACAAGAACAACCGCGTGATATTTTAAATCGATTACTCGGCGAAGAAAACATTCGTGAGTTGGAAGAAATGCCTGTGAAATTCCATTGTGGATGCACGCGTGAACGTTTCAGCGCAGGATTGATGTCGATTGGGGTGGATGACTTACAACACTTGATTGACGAAGACCATGGTGCAGAAGTTGTGTGTCATTTCTGTGGCGAAAAATATCATTTCGATGAAGCAGAATTACAAGGCTTAATTGATGAAATTAAAGCGAAACGCGAAGAGGCAGACGCTTAATCATTAAGGTTTAAGAGAGTGAGAAGAGGTGCTTCCATTTCTTCTCACTCTTTTTGTATTTTCAGCCGTTAAAGCTATACAAATAAAGAAAAACTTAGTATAATATATACATAATACAAATGAGGTATATAGATGTTTAAACGAATTTTTGCTCGAATGAAAGGCATTTTAATGTTATTTGCAGGGAGTATCGCTCTCTTAGCAATCACTCTAATGCTCGATTTTAAAACATTTGAACAATTTAATTTTTACCAAGATGTCGACGTTTGGAGTCATCCAATTCTCTTAGTGCAGCTAGCAATGGTGGCTATCGTGCTCCTTCTGCTAGGGCAAGTCATCGGATTATCGGTGAAATATTATTCCGCATTTAAGAAATTAGATGAGCTCTTCCCGAATAACGAATGGGAACGAAAAGACTTTAAAGAAAAAGCAGACTATGTCGATGAAAAATTCGAAGCGATGATTGTAGATGAAGTGCTGATTTTTTACGGAAGCCATTTTACAGTGATTCCGCTAAAAGAACTCAAAGAAATTCATCTGTATCGTACGAGTACAGGTCGCCGTGTGTATTATGGAATCAGGTTTACGTTTAAGACAAGAAGACGTTCCTTTGTTCCAAATACGTATGGGAAGACACTAGAAGACAAGTATCGTCTCGTTCGAAAAGTGAATTACTTCGTCCCAGTTAAGATTAGGGACGATTGGAAAAATAGCAATAGAAAGTAGGAAATAAAGGTGCATAAAGGGTATGTGAGAAGAACAATCTTTCTCTGGGGATCCGCTCTAATTTGGATTCTGTTAGGGATTTTCTTTTTCTCTGGAACCGTGAAAGGATACATGGGAGGAGAGTCGCTCTATAAGGCGGGAGACATTTATCATTTGAATGATGCGGGAACTTCCGTTGCGATTCGTGTGTTGGATATAGACTCAGAGGCCCTCACTTACGATGGAAAAGAATATTACTTAGTAAAGCATGAAAAAGGGGTTACGCCACTTCAAGCGCAAGCCAAAGACATTCAACAGTTGTTGGATTTGAAAAAAGCGAATCCAAATGACTGGGAGCCTTTAAAAGAAGCGAATATTTATTTAAATGTTCGTGTAACGCCAGCAGTGACGAAAGGGCGTAGAGGAAGTACGACCGTTCATATTCCAGCAGTATTGCAGGAAGCCTTTGCGACCCAATATAGGAAGGGGACTCTCTTACCGGTCGGGGACTCTCTACCGCTAGACTTCCTTCATTATTTAACACTGACATCCTTTACGAATCGTTTGTTAGAATCAGGGGTTACACTCTTTGTGATTCTATTAGCCGTGATTTCCTTTTTCGGAGCGAAAAGACGAGTGCGTACATTGAAGGAAGAATACGAGGCATTTGATAAAGAGTTTCCACGATACGTACAAAATATGAAGGCTTTACTAACGGACGCGGATTTTAATGATCCTAAGCTAAAAGTTCTGGTGAAGGATCACAAGTTCGTTTGCTATAATAAGGATTTTAGAGTGATTAAGCTGCGGGAAGTACGAAATGTTGAAGTTCGTCGTCAAAAGGCAAAAAGCAGTGCCACTTATGCCATTGATTTTGCATTTGGCGGGAATAAGAACGTAACCATTCAATTGAAGAATCGTCCAGAAAACGTTCGCCAATTAGTGGAGTATTTGAATAAAAATGAAGGGACTAAAATATCAATTCCATTTCAATGGTAATGGCTATAAAGTTCAATGAAGACGAGTCAAAAAATTCAATAGAAAGTAGGGTTCAAAATGCATAAAGGGTATGGAAGAAGAACAGGACCAATATGGGTAGTGGTAGCGATAATGGCTGTAGTGATGGTAATCATTGCTCGTGCTGGGTTCAAATCGTTTCAGAGCGCGGAAGACTTATACAAAGCTAATGAGGTTTACTATGTCAACGATAAAGGGTCTTCGGTAGCCATTAAGGTAATGGATATTGATCCAGAACCGCTGGTGTTAAATGGACACAACTATTATTTAGTGAAACATGAGCGAGGCGTTGCGGTTTTCGAGGCAAAATCAGATGAATTGAAAAATGTCTTAGAAGCCAAGAAAGCTGCCGGAAACGCAGAAAATGCACTCGCAGGCGATATTCTTTATTTGAGTGTGCGCGTAACGCCAGAGCAAAGTAAAGGGAAAGGGTCTAACGTCAAGGTGAATGTGACGCCTGAGATGAAAGATGCCTTTTACAAGAAATATAAAGAGAGCCCGCTATATTCAGAAAATGCCAAGACGAAAATCGATGAATCCAGAATCTTGAAGTTGACTACTTCTGAAGATCAATGGGGAGATTCGGCATTCACGTTTGTCATGCTTGCAATCGTTCTTGGGCTCATCGGGTTCCAAATTTATCAAATGCGTCGCTTGAAGGCGCAGTATGCACGTTTTGATGCTTACTTCCCTGAGTATGCCAACAACATGAAGCAGTTGCTGGATGATGCAGAATACGTTGATCCAAAACTCAAGATTCTTGTGATGGAAGGGATTCTTGTAAGCTACGACATTAACTTTACGGTCATCGACTTATCAGAAGTCAGCAAGGCTTACTTAGTTTTTGAGAACAGAAGAAAAGGTGGCATGAAGGTTCATTTACGTTTTGAATATGCAGACAAGAAACAAGACTCGATTCTCTTTAGAAGACAATTATTACGTCTCAAAGATCTTGTGGAATATTTAAACGAAGAATACAACTTAGGGTTGAAAGTGGATTTTAGACTCCTAGGATAAGAAATAGAAATTGAAGGTGGAATATTTTTGCATAAAGGGATTTTTAGACGAACCTGGGGAATGTGGATTCTAACCGTCCTGTTAGGCTTAATAGTGGCTGGGGTAGGCGTCGTAGTATCATTTGGCTTTATGAGCGGACGTGACTTATACGAAAATGGAGTTATTTATGAAATGGAAAATGATTCCTCATCTAGCTCGATTAAAGTGTTAGATATTGACCCAAAGCCGCTTAAGATAGACGATGAAACTTATTATCTAGTGAAACACAATTATGGAGTGTCGTTCTTGAGAACAGATGCTTCTGAAATTAAACAAATTCTAGAGTTTAAAGAGGCGCTTTCTGAGAAAACGAACGCACTCGCCGCATCAGACTTCTACTTGAATATACGTGTAGTTCCTGAGAAGAAGAAAACAGGAAAATCCAGCGTCAAAACAAATATTACGCCAGAAATGAAGGAAGCCTTTGAACAGAAATTCAAACTTAGCCCACTTTCGGTGCAGGCGCCGCTCGATAAATTAGACAAAACGCATTTTTTAACCATTACGAACAGTGCGGAAAGGTTTGTCGATATCGTAATGTTACTTGTAGCGATTGTGTTCTTTGTCATTGTATTGGGGTGGCAAATCGTTCGCGTTCGTCGCATCAAGCAACATTATGCTCGTTTTGATGAGTTGTTCCCTGGCTACCAAAATGATATGAAACGTTTATTGGATGATGCGGAGTATTTGGATGAAAAACTTGGCGTACTTATCAAAGACGGAATTTTAGTTTCTTATGGAACTGAGTTTAGGGTAGTGGACTTAGAAAAAGCAGTTAGCGGCTCTGTTCTTCGCCAAAAATCAAAATGGGGCGGGAAATATCGATTTACGTTCTTCAATGGAGGCCGTAAGCCAGTAGAAGAAGTTCCGCTTGGCGATTTACAGGACAATATTATTGATTTAGTTCATTATTTAAGAGAAGTTTGCTCATATAATGTTTATATTCAATTTTAAAAAATAAAAATTTTTTTATGGTACACAAAACAGTCTACAATTTATTTGTAGGCTGTTTTTCTTTACAAAAACCTTTTGGTACTGCGGTTTTCAGGAGGTTAGCGGAACATATAGTTCATCAAAAATACGTTAAAAAGTTAACAAATGTTAACCACAAAACAAGTCGAAACTTCATTATTTAGTGATACAATGAACATATCAAATCAAAGGACGTGATCTAATGGATTTCACAGGTAAAGTTGCCATTGTCACTGGTGGGGCAAATGGTATTGGTAAAGAAATCGTTCGTGGTATCGTTAACGGCGGCGGTTTTGTAGTCATTGCAGATATTAATGAAGCTGCAGCAAACAAAACAGTTGAAGAGTTCGGACCAGAACACACAAGCTTCAAATACATGGATTTAGGAAATCATGAATCTATCGTAAAAAGCATGAACGAAATTTTAGCAGAACGCAAAGTAGACATCTTAGTGAACTGCGCTGGGGTTATTAGTGCAAAACCTTTCGACCAATTAACATACGAAGAATGGGAAAGAACTATCCGCATCAACCTTTCTGGATGCTTCTCAACAATTAGCACAATTTTCCCACACTTTATCGAAAACAAAGGTGGACGTATCGTAAACGTATCTTCAGTTGCTGCTAAACTTGGTGGTGGACTTTTAGGTACTGCTGCTTATGCTTCTTCTAAAGCTGGTTTAAATGGTTTAACAAAAGCCGTTGCTAAAGAAGGCGGTAAATACAATATCGCATGTAACGCTGTATGTCCTTCATTCACTCGTACAGATATGACAACAGTTTTATCAGAAGATAAAGAAAAGAGCCAAAAAGTTATCAGCATGATTCCTCTTGGACGTCGTGCAGAACCAGTTGAAATCGCTCAAATGATTCTCTTCTTCGCAAGCGACCTTGCAAGCTTCGTTACAGGGGAAATCGGTGACTGCGATGGCGGTATCACATTAGATGGCTGATTTTAGCTAGAGTCTTATTCCAAATCAGAGAAGGATTGTGAACAGTATGAAAAAGATTAAAATTCCTGGGGATACAATCATTATTCCAATGTTTATTGGATGTGTGATTAATACATTTTTCCCTCAAATATTACAAATTGGTGGATTTACCACTCCAATCGTGAAAGGTGCTGGACCACTTGTTGGGGCATTCCTCTTCATTATCGGGGGTACCATTTCTCTTAAAAACACACCAAAAGCCGTTGGACGTGGGGCAGCGATTATTTTAGCAAAAATTGCGGTATCTGTAGTCTTAGGGTTATTGGTTGCGAAAGTATTCAATGACAACTTCCTCGGACTTAGTGCCGTTGCCGTTATCGGTGCCATTTCAGTAGCCAATAACGCAATGTATGCGGGTATTGTAGATGTATACGGGGATGAAATCGATGCTGGTGCCGTTGGGATTACAACACTTAGCGTTGGACCAATGGTAACAATGGCCGTATTAAGTAGTGCCGGTCTTGCAAACATCTCGATTTGGAACTTAGTCGGAACTGTATTGCCACTTGTATTAGGGATTGCGTTAGGAAATGCCTTCCCATACATGAAGAAAGTTCTTTCAAACGGGATTACAGCCATCATTATCGTCGTTGGTTTCTGTTTAGGGGCTAACATGAGCTTTGGCCAAATTCTTGAAGGTGGTCTACCTGGTATTTTACTAGGGGTGATTACTACATTTGTCGGTGGTATTGCATCTATCACCGCAGACCGCTTAACAGGTGGTAACGGGGTTGCAGGTGCTGCCATCTCAAGTACAGCAGCCAGCGCGATTGCTACACCAGCTGCACTTTCAGCAGTGGATGCTTCATTCAAAGGAATCGAAGCAACAGCAACGACTCAAATTACAGCTTCAGTAATCGTAACAGCAATCTTAACTCCAATCTTAACAGCCTATATTGCTAAGAAGTTCGGAAACAAAAAAGAAGCTGAAGCACAAGAAGCTTAATCGAATTTAAAATGCGAAACCACCTTGGAAAATTTTTTCCAAGGTGGTTTTTGTTTTGCTTCGAGTGTAACAATTATGTTACGTAACAAAAATGTTACATCGAAAAGTTGAGTTGTATCAAAAATGATACGTATCAAAATTGATACAAAAAGAGTAAAGTGTATCATGCATGATACGTATCACGCATGATACATCTCTAGCAGGTCTTTCGATAGGAATTCAAAATATAAAAAGAGTCTCAGATACGAAATGGAAATCTTTTGAATTCTATAGTGAGAGCAGTAGTGAGTGTAACCAATGTGAATTACAGGCCGTTTTACGGCCTGTTTGAAGCTTGGTAGGGTTGAGACTTTGGCTCAGCCCGGTACAACTACTGCCATCACTATGAAGATATTCAAAAGATTGAAATTTGTATCTGAGACTCTTCTCTTATTATTTTTTATAATGAATTACGCTTCACCGAAAATGCCTGTTGAAAGGTAACGTTCGCCTGTATCAGGTAATAGAACCACAACAGATTTGCCTTTTCCTAAGCGTTTTGCCACGCGTAAAGCGGCAGTGACTGCAGCACCAGAAGAAATACCAGCAAGGATACCTTCTTTAGCAGCTAAGTTCTTCGCAGTTTCAATCGCATCGTCACTTGTGACAAGTTCAAAGCCGTCGATAACTTCGCGATCGATAATGCTTGGTTCAAAACCAGCAGAGATTCCTTGGATGCGGTGTTTTCCTTTTTGTCCTTTAGAGATAAATGGTGCTTCTTCAGGTTCAACCCCGATGATTTCTACGTCTTTGTTTACTTCTTTTAACGCACGGCCAACACCTGTGATTGTACCACCAGTACCGATACCACTGATGTAAGCATCTGGAGTTTTTCCGTCGAAGGCTTTAATAATTTCTTGCCCAGTTGTTTGATAGTGGATTGCTGGGTTTGCTTCGTTGTCGAATTGACGTGCCCAGAAGTAGCCAGGTTGTGTAGCTAATTCTTCTGCTTTGGCAACTGCAGCGCCGAATCCATCCGCAGCAGGCGTTAATAATACTTCTGTACCGTATGCTTTCATTAATTGACGGCGTTCGATAGACATTGATTCAGGCATAATTGTAATGACCTTGTATCCTTTTGCAGCGCCGACTAGTGAAAGTCCTACACCTGTATTTCCACTTGTTGCTTCGATGATTGTGTCGCCAGGTTTGAGCGATCCATCTTTCTCAGCTGTTTCGATGATGTTTAAAGCGATACGATCTTTGACAGATCCACCGGCGTTAAACGACTCGACTTTTACATATACATCTGCAGAATCGTCTGAAACTAAACGACGTAGTTTCACAAGGGGAGTGTTCCCGATTAATTCTGTGATAGTTTCTACTGATTTGACCATAAATGATCCCTCCATAAAGTTAGACTGGGCAACTTTAAGGGTTGCTTGTTACCATTGTAACGGGGATTGATACTGGGGACAATACTTTTGTTTCAAAAAAACAGAAAAAAGCCTAGAAAAATCAAATCAGGTGTGATACACTAACTGCTAGCAAGGGCTTTTAAACTCATCCAGAGAGGTGAGAAAGGCTAAGATCACGTTTATTAGACTAGCCCTACGCTTAAAAAACATAGGGCTTTTTGTGTGCACAAAAACGCCCGGAAAAGAGGGTAAAATGGAGTTACAAACTTCAAAAGTCGATCTGTTGTTAGATGTGGATCAAAAACCGGAGCTCGTGCCTGGGCTGCTACTAAGTTTACAGCACGTGTTTGCGATGTTCGGTGCCACTGTTTTAGTGCCGTTAATATTGGGGATGCCAGTATCGGTTGCTTTATTTGCGTCAGGATTAGGAACGCTAATCTATATGGTTGCGACGCAGTTTAAAGTGCCTGTTTACTTGGGATCCTCTTTTGCTTTTATTACGGCGATGCAATTCGCGATGGCACAAATGGAAGGAAAACCAGACGCTGCGCAAACAGGGGTTGTGTTAGTCGGACTACTCTATGTGGTTGTGGCTATTTTTGTTAAATTGTTAGGAACGAATTGGATTAACCGACTCTTACCACCAATCGTCATCGGACCAATGATCATCGTCATCGGTCTAGGTCTTGCCAATAGTGCGGTAACGAATGCTGGATTTGTAAAAGATGGTGACTGGAAGGCAATGTTCGTTGCAGTCGTAACATTCCTCATCACAGCATTTATTAATACAAAAGCAAAAGGCTTCTTGAAAATCATTCCATTCCTATTCGGGATTATCGGTGGATATATCGTAGCCATCTTCTTTGGACTAGTAGATTTTACAAAAGTCATCGATGCACAATGGATTGCGTTGCCGGAATTATACTTACCATTCGATACGAACGGATTCTTCCATCAATATAACTTATACTTCGGACCTGAAACTTGGGCGATTCTACCAGTTGCGGTCGTAACGATTGCCGAACATATCGGGGACCACACTGTATTAAGTGAAATCTGCGGACGTCAATTCTTGAAAGACCCAGGCTTACACCGCACACTGATTGGGGATGGGGTTGCAACAGCCGTATCTGCCTTCCTTGGAGGACCTGCCAATACGACTTACGGTGAAAATACAGGGGTTGTAGGGTTAACGCGTATCGCATCTGTGTCGGTTATTCGTAACGCTGCACTAATCGCGATTGGATTCAGCTTCTTTGGTAAATTCACAGCGCTCATTCGTACGATTCCAAACGCAGTACTTGGTGGAATGGCGATTCTCTTATACGGGGTTATTGCTTCAAACGGGTTGAAAGTATTAATCGAAAAGCAAGTAGACTTCAGACAAGTACGAAACCTCATTATCGCAAGCTCGATGTTAGTACTTGGGCTCGGTTCAGCAGTGCTTGAAGTAGGACCCGTCACTTTATCAGGGACAGCGCTTTGTGCGATTGCCGGAATCGTCTTAAACTTAATCTTGCCACACGAAAAAACGGAAGAAGAATAAATAACGTTAGCGAACTCAAAGGGCGCCAGAGAAATCTCTGGCGTCTTTTTTATGTTGATTGAAAAGAACATAAGTATATAAAAAATCATATAAAAGAATATTGTCTAAGTTGTTCGGAAAATGTCTTAATTACTGTAATTTTGATTAGATCAAAGCGCCTAAATTACTTGCACCTAGGAGTATATAATTTTATATTATATAAGGAATGTAATTACTTATATAAATTATATTATATACATATAGAAGTTTTTGACCGTTTGTGGGCTGGAGCTTCAATGAATATTTGTCGATTGTAGGAGGAGCTTTATGCTTACTGAAAAACGTAGAAGAATCATTTTGGACTTATTAGAAAAGGAAGATACAGTACACCTGAAAGGCTTAATGACAGCTCTGGGTGCTTCTGAATCGACGGTTCGTCGTGACCTTTCTTTATTAGAAGAGGAAGGGACATTGATTCGTGTGCATGGCGGTGCTAAACGCGTCTATTCAAAAGAGTATGAACCAACCACAAAAGAAAAGGAACGTTCAAACCGACGTGAGAAGGAATGCATCGGGCGTTACGCAGCATCTCTTGTCACAAAAGGCGAAACAATCTACATGGATGCGGGAACGACAACGCTTCGCATGATTCCACATTTAGAAGGGAAAGACGTCACAGTTATTACAAACGGAGTGCAACAAGCACACCTTTTAGCAGATTACGGCATTAAAACAGTGCTTCTTGGCGGACAAGTTAAAACTGAAACGAGTGCGGTGGTAGGAGTACTTGCGCAAAATCAATTACGGGAGTATTTCTTCAAGAAGGCGTTTCTTGGAATGAACGGGGTCGATTTGAGCTATGGATATACGACTCCAGACGAAGAGGAAGCAACGATTAAAAAAATCGCGATTAGCAAGAGTAATCAGGCATATGTATTGGCCGATTCGAGCAAATTTGCTAAAGTAAGTCTCTGTAAGGTTGCGGATTTTCATCAAGTAACCATGGTCACAAACACTACGAAGGAGCAAGCCGACTTACGTTACCGTATGGCAGGAAGCATTCGTCTTGTTGAAATGGACGCATAATAAAGGAGAGACAGCATGATTTACACGATTACGTTTAATCCAGCGATTGACCTTGTTGTTAAAGTTCCAAACTGCAAACTTGGCACATTGAACCGTTCTATTGAAGAAAACTACGTGGCAGGTGGAAAGGGCATTAATATGTCTGTCATCTTGAAGCGTTTAGGGTTCGACAATACAGCAACAGGTTTTCTAGCAGGTTTCTCAGGGAACTTCATTAAAGAAGCGTTGCAAGCAGAAGGAATTCATACGAACTTCATCGAAATCGATGGTGTTACACGTATTAATTTGAAACTAAAGAGTACCGAGGAGACAGAAATTAACGCCAATGGCCCAGTGGTGAAAGCCGAAGATTTTGCGCGTTTAGTGCAGTACTTCGAAGGAAACTTACGAGACGGAGACGTGGTATTCTTAGCCGGAAATGCTGGTAACGGAATGGATCATTCTGCGTACACAACGATTGCGAAATTGTGCGATGAAAAAGGCGTTAAATTAGTATTAGACACAACAAAAGAGTTATTAACGAAATGTCTTCCATATCACCCATTCATTATCAAACCAAACCATCATGAGTTAGGGGAGATTTTTGGAGTGACCATCGAGACAGAAGAACAGATTGTAGATTATGCGAAAAAACTCCAAGAAATGGGTGCACGTAATGTGTTGATTTCTAGAGGCGGAGATGGCGCGATGCTCATCACTGAAACAGGAGAAGTGTATACATCTAATGTTCCAAAAGGGACGCTTGTGAACTCAGTTGGGGCCGGTGACTCAATGCTTTCAGGCTTTATGGCGAAATTTATCGAAACCCAAGATTACGCAGCGAGCTTGAAACAAGGTGCCGCTACAGGAAGTGCGACAGCATTCTCTGTAGGGATTGCTGAAAAATCATTTATCGAAGAACTATTACCACAAGTAGTGGTTACAAAACTATAAGAGTGTACGAGGAGTAATTCCTTTTGTAGTCGCTCATCCGATAGTATTTATTGTGATCTGGATTTTCGGTGATGTTATCGGTGAGTTATGATTAAACGTGACACTTTCTAAAAAAGACAAAGCTAAATAAAGAGATTTGAATTTCGGCTCCTAGGGCATTCCTAGGAGTCTTTTTTGTGGAAATCCATTGCTTTCACGTTACAAATATTAACAAACGATAACTTTTCCGAGAATTAAAATCAAAAAGTTGCACTTGATGGGAAACCAGTATATACTGAAAAAAGTGTTTTCAAAAAAAATGTGGAGGGAAAAACATGAAAAAGGTATTCTATTTATTTTTAGGAATCTTAACAGTATTTCTTATTTTGGGAGGTTTAAAAAGTCCGGCAGTATCGGCGAAAGAAGTGGCGCTTAATGTGACGAAACAAGTAGTGACACCAGCAAAATCGCCAGCAGACCAATATACAGATATTAGCGTGGAGATGAATTTTGGGGTTCCGTCGACAGCCGCTAAGGGTGATACGACGGAAATTAAGTTGCCAGACAACTTGAAATTTATTGAAAATCAAACATTTAAAATTACAAACGATGCAGGTGATGTGATTGCAGATGCGGTCATTAATCGCGATACAAAAACCATTACATTAACGTATACAGATTTCGTTGAAAAACATTCCGACATTACAGGAAACTTGAAATTTGCAGTACGTGTAGATATTACAGAACAACATGAAAACACAAAAATTCCAGTAAAATTAACAATCGACAAACAAACAAAAACAGTCGGTGAATTTGATTATGTATTTGTCCCAGGAGACTTAAATAAAGAGTTCGACAAAGTGAGCTGGGGAACAAAAAAAGCAGAAGACGGCAGCATTACTCGTACGTATGAATTGCGTGTGAATGCGACAAAACAAGCATTTTCAGATGCTATCGTAACAGACCAATTGCAAACAGACGGTATGGAATATGTCCCAACAAGTGTGAAAGTGTATAAAGGTGTCTGGGCCGAAGGAAATGACGGAAAACTTGGCTTGAAGAATAGACAGCTTGTGACTGATAAAGAAGTGACTTTTGCAGCAGATAACAAGAGCTTTACAGTGAAATTAGGCGAAGTTGCTAAATCAGATGGTTACTTAATCGAATATCAAGTGCGTGTTCCTTATGCGCCAGCTTCAGGGGAAACATTCGTGAACTATGCAAGCTTAGATGCAAACAAAACTCGTATTGATGCAAAAGAATCACCATATGTATACCAAACAGCAAGTGGTTCAGCAGATGGGTACACATTTGAAATTGTGATCGATAAAAAAGGGGACGATGGTTCAGCTTTAGCAAACGCTGAATTTGACGTTATCCGTAAAGTAACTGGTAAATCAGTTGGTAAATTAGTCACAGGAGCAGATGGTACTGCAAAAGTATCTAACTTATTACGCGATGAATACATTATTCGTGAAACAAAAGCTCCTTCAGGATTCCAATTGTTAGAAAGCGATGTAGTCGTAAATGCAGCAGATTTTGATGCAAGTAAAGTAGCTCGTAAGGAAATTGTCAATAAAACAGAGACAACGACAACAACTACTACGACAACAACTACTACAACGACGACAGAAGCTCCAACGACTGTGACAACAACAGAAGCTCCAACGACTGTGACAACAACAGAAGCTCCAACGACTGTGACAACAACAACAGAGGCTCCTACAACTGTTACGACAACAACGGAAGCTCCTACAACTGTTACGACAACAACGGAAGCACCAACAACTGTGACAACAACGACAGAAGCACCAACAACAGTCACAACAACAACGGAAGCTCCTACAACAGTAACAACGACAACAGAAGCACCAACAACAACTGCTGTTACAACAGTTGATCCAACAACAGTAGAAACTACAACAGAAGCACCAGAACTTCCTAATACAGGTACAAAAACTGTAGGAGTTTGGGCAGCAGTAGTGGCACTTCTAGCAGGATCAATGTTAGTCATTGTCAACAAGAAAAATTCACAAGCATAGTAAATAATGCTTGCTAAATATGCTCTACAGTAGTATATTAGAAACAGTTAAATATGTGAAAAGTACAAAGGGGTGCCATTTTGGCTGAGATGTTGTTACAAACCCTTGAACCTGTTACGTTAGTACGTGCGTAGGAATTGTATTTGATTTCGAAGTTTTAGACGGAGTCTCTTTGTGTTTTTCAATAAACGAAGGAGGCTCTTTTTTCATGAAGAGAAATGTTTTAGTATGGGTAGAAGCTGCAATTATTGCAGCGTTGTCAATGGCGTTGTCCTGGATTCCGGACTTTGCTGGGTGGTTTACACCGTCGTGGGGAGCAATTGTTCTTGTTATTTTTTCACTACGCCGCGGCTTGACACCAGGTTTAGCAGCAGGTTTGCTATGGGGATTACTCCACTTTGCAGTAGGTAAAGTGTCATTCTTGTCTGTTGAACAAGTACTCATCGAATATGTCATTGCATTTGCAGTGATGGGACTTGCAGGACTTCTATATAGTCCGTTCCAAAAAGCATTAAAAGCTGAGAAATATACAACTGCGATTACGTTAGCTTGTACTGCAGCTTTTGTAGGAGTAGGAGTTCGCTACTTCTTCCACTATATTGCCGGGGTTATTTTCTGGGGTAAATACGCACCAGAAGGAATGAGCCCATGGTTATATTCTCTCACTGTTAACGGAACAGCAGCACTCGGAACTTTCATTGTGGTAGTGATTGCGTGTGTAGCGCTGATTCGTCAGAAAAAAATTTGGATAGCTCACTAGGGAAATTGTGCTTTCCGAGTCCTGGTTTAACCTGAAACCAGGACTCTTTTTTTATTGGAAAAATAAGGGTAAAGCACTTCGTGCGCTTTGGATGTCTCTGTAGTAGAAATAATAGCTGCAACGGGTTGAGCCTGAGGTCTCAACGCCTACCAAGCTTCAAACTGACACTAGGAATAAATTCCAAGTGTCAGTAATTCACATTGGTTGCACTCGCTATTATCACTACTACAGAATCCAAAGGCACTCGTGCTTTACCAATAAGAGACCTGGTTTCGGTTAAACCATTTTAAAGGGGGACGGAGAAGGGGGAGAGGGTTTGACAGGAGGTCATTTCAATAGTAAAGTAAACGGTGAAAGAGGTGTCGGTATGGTTACAGAATGCGAAAAAATGAATGTGTCTCATGAGATTTGGATGATGATTATGAAAATCTACAATGAGAA
>CAKPVL010000012.1 GCA_934193545.1 uncultured Granulicatella sp.
AGTGATGTAGAGCGTGCGAAAATTGCTTTAAGCAAGGCAATTAACCGTATTGGTGTTTCTAAACATAGAAGAAAATAAAAAAGAGAGGATGATTTCATCCTCTCTTTTATTGTTAGAACGAAAAACACTAGCAGAGAATTCTGCTAGTGTTTTTAATTTTATAAGATTTCTTTGATGTAAGTTTCGAGTTCTTCTTGAGTCAGAACACCAGCCGTTTTTTTAACAATCTTTCCATCTTTATCGACAAAGATTAGGGTTGGAATTTCTGTAATCTCATGATATTTTTGGAAGCTTGAGTCAACGTCTGAGTAATAGTTGAGGGAAAGAGAATGCTCCTTTAAGTATTTCTTTCCGTTCTCAATCGGTTCTTTCTGACTAATCATCGCTACACCAACAAATTCAACTTTATCTGCATATTTTTCTTTTAATGTATTTAAAATTGGGAGCTCTTGTTGGCAATCTGGACACCAACTTGCCCATGCATAATAGACGGTTGGTTTTCCAGTAAAGTCTTTTTCAGTTAATTTCTTTCCGCTTGCGTCTTGGAATACGACGTTTGCATCAGCAGGTTTGCTGCTTGATGGTAATAAATAAAATGTCGCTAAGCCAACAACAAAAAGAGCTGCAAGAGCTAATAAAAGTTTTTTCATAAAATCCTCTTTCTATTTTTATTCGTGAATATCAAACACGTATTTGTGGCCTTGTGTTAGGCTATGGTAGAATCCTTTACCGTCATATAAGTGGAATACTTGTACGCCAGCAATATCTTCTTCGTTAGGGTAAACATCTTTTACGAATGGATTATCTTTAAGAACTTCTTCAAGACGTTCACGACCAATTTCTTTAACAACACCTTCGATACGAATCACTTGGATTAAGTAGTCCTCGCTCTTCATAGCAGTAATGGCAACTTTTTGGTTATTTTGTAGTTGTTTGTAGAAGTTTGTTTTTGGACTAGTCATAAAGAACACGCCTTTTTCGTTTGCAACACCAATATGGATATGACGTGCATGAGGTTGGTTGTTCTCATCTGCAGTCGCAATAACAGCTACATTCATTTCTTCTAAAATACGTAAAATTTCATTGACTTCCATGGTGATTTCTCCTAACTGTTTTCTTTTTATTTTATCACAGATTGTTTTATGAAAGAAGACTTGCGATTTCGTCTCGGATTTGTTCAGGCGTTGTAGTAGGGGCGAAACGTTTTAAAATTGTTCCATCTTTCGTTACGAGGAATTTTGTAAAGTTCCATTTAACCTTTTCGCCTAGGAGGCCTTTAGTCTCTTTCTTTAATAAATCAAATAATGGATGAGTTTCAGGACCATTTACCTTCACCTTACCAAACATTGGGAAAGTCGTATTGTAAGTTAATTGGCAGTGAGAGAGCGCTTGTTCAGCAGTAAGAGGTTCTTGCCCTGCAAATTGATTACAAGGGAACCCAAGAACAGCAAAGCCTTTGTCCTTGAACTCTAAATAGAGTTTTTCTAGTCCTTCAAATTGTGGAGCTAGACCGCAACCACTGGCCGTATTCACGATCAGTAGTAATTGTCCTTTATAGTCCTCTAGAGTGGTAACATCTCCACTGACTGTTGGGACTTCTATTTCATAAATTGACATTCGTTTTCCTTCTTTCTTAAATAAGGCCGTAGTGTTTTAATCCATTAACAATGCCGTTATCTGTATTGTTGGTCGTAATAAATTCTGCAATCTCTTTAAGCACAGGAAGTGCATTCCCCATTGCTACAGGGTGAGTCACTGCTTGAAGCATCTCGATATCGTTTGGACCGTCTCCGAATGCGTAAGTTCCAGCATCTTCTTGGTTTAAGTGATCTAAGAAGCGTTTGATCCCTTCTGCTTTTGAATTTCCTTTTGAAATCACATCGACTGAGTACGGTGTGTTTCGTAGGAAATCAAGATTTGGAAATGCTACTTTATATTTTTCTTCAGCAGGTGGAAGAGAAATAAAGAGCATCATGTTAATTGGATTTTCTTTATAAAAATCTTCTTTCAATGCAGGAGGATTAGTATGAATAAATCCATATGCATCTTTAGCACCTGCGGAGGATTCTACAAGATAAAATTCTTTGTCGTTATAGGCCGTTAACCCATACCCATCTTCTTTTACCATTTGATGGAATCTTTCTACTGTTTCAGTTGGAATTTCTGAAGAATAAACACGCTCTCCTTGATAAAGAACGACTTGACCATTCATAAAAATTCCTGAGTGGATATTGGCACTCTCCATGATATCGCGCGTTTCAGCAGGGGAACGTCCTGTTGCGATAAAGGGTTCATACCCATTGTCCTTTAATGTTTGAATAGCCTCTGCTGTAGCCTTATCGACTTTGGATTCGCCATTCAAGAGAGTTCCATCCAAATCAAAAAATACAAAACCTTTCATTCCGTCACTCCATTCATTGTGTCTTTTTTTATTATACCATGTTTTCAACGTTTTTAATTGTAGTTCGAATTCATAGCATTTTGCGTGAAAGAGTAGAATTATCGTAGTTTTTATGTTAAAATTGAAAAGAATTTTAGTTAAGGAGGGAATCCTTTGTACAGTTTAATTTTATCACTGATGGTTGTGGTATGCGTATTATTAATTATTGTTGTTGCAATGCAACCTTCAAAAACAAATGCTGCGAATTTAACAGGTGGAGCAGAACAATTATTCGGTAAACAAAAGGCACGTGGTTTTGAGGCATTCTTAATTCGCGTAACAGTTGTTTTAGGAACAATCTTCATGTTATTAGCATTTGCATTAGCATACATTTCATCAAAATAATAAATTTAAGTACAATTGTTCGGACAGCCAACCAATTGTACTTTTTTATTTGTCAGATTAGAGGAGTAATATTATGGAAGCACTATGGTTAAGAAAAGAAAGCAATACAAGAGCGGTGATTTTATTTCATGCTTATACAGGGACGCCTGCCGATGTGAGAATGCTTGCGCAGTTTTTACATCGTCATAATTATGCAGTCTATGTTCCAGTATTTTCTGGCCATGGAACTCCAGATGTGGAAGATATTTTGGCAAGTTCTCCTGAGGTTTGGTATGAAGATGCCAAACGTGCTGTCGACTTTGTTCGAGGAGAAGGATTTCATACGGTGGCTGCCTTCGGACTATCGATGGGCGGTATTATGGCGACAAAATTAGCAACCGAACATCTCGTTGAATATGCAGGGACTTTTTGTTCGCCAGTATCTTCTGGGAATCCTCAGTTGCCAGGACTGCTGCAAAGTTTTATGATGTATGCGAAGGCGTCTTATAGAAATGTAGGACGACCATTTGATGAAGCTGAAATGAAGGAAAAAGCACAAAAACAATTAGCACACATTCAATCATTTTCAAGTGACGTTGCTTCGCATTTAGATGAAGTGACAGGAAGTTTTTATATTGCACAAGGGGAACAAGATACACTTGTCGATCCAGAGTCTTCTCTTGAATTAAAAGAGGGCCTCATTAATGCACAAGTGGAGTTACATTGGTATGAAGAAGCAGGGCATGTGATTACGGTTAGTCCTGTTAGAAAGGAATTCCAAGAGACTGTTCTCTCTTTTCTAAATCAACAAGAATGGAGGTAAAGAAATGAGACAATCATTAGAAGAAAACTTAATGGCTTTCTTTATGGAACATGAATCTGAAAGTTTTTTTGTTCAAGAAATTAGTGAGCATTTCGGATTTACTGCTTCAAAGGACTTTAAGATTTTAGTGAAACAATTAGCTGACCTCGAAGATTCTGGAAAAATTGTATTAACACGACAAGGTAAATTTGGATTCAATCAAAAAAATCGTACGTTAGAAGGAACATTCCGATTGAACGATAAAGGGTTTGGTTTTGTCACAGTGGAAGAAGGCAAACCAGATATTTTTATTCCAAGAACGGATGTCCATGGCGCTATGGATGGAGACACAGTTGCGATTCGTATCGTTCAAGAAGAAAATCCTTATAACGATAAAGCAGCAAGCGGAACAATCGTGAAGATTATTGAACGCGCTGTGAAACAAGTGGTGGGGATTTATACACGTTACCCATCGAAGATTATGATGCAAACAGGCTATTGTGGCGAAATTGCGTTAAAAGATTCTAAATTAAAGAAAACGAAATGTTATGTGACTAGAAAGGGATTAAACCCAGTTGATGGAACCGTCGTGATTGCCGAAGTTGATAGTTATGAAACAGAGCGTCACGAACTCGTCTTGAAGGCGCATATCGTCAAAGAAATCGGCTATAAAGACGCTGTCGGCATGGATATTTTAATGATTTTACATCAATTAAAAATCCCAACAGTATTCCCAGACTCTGTTATAGAGGAAGCAAACCGTGTGAGTGAAACTATCTCACCGGAAGAAATCGAAGGGCGTGTTGATTTACGCCAAGAATTAACCGTGACAATTGACGGAGCAGATGCCAAAGACTTAGATGATGCGGTCGCTCTTGTAAAACGCGAAGATGGAACCTTTGTCTTAACGGTATCCATCGCCGACGTTTCTTATTATGTAACGGAAAATTCTGAAATGGATAAGGAAGCATTTGAGCGAGGAACGAGTGTGTATTTAACAGACCGTGTGGTTCCAATGTTGCCACAACGATTATCAAACGGAATCTGCTCGCTGCATCCATATGAAGAACGATTAACATTAACAGCACGAATGGAAATTGACCGTAGCGGAACGATTTACCAGCACGAGATTTTCCCAAGTGTGATTCAATCGAACGAGCGATTAACTTATGATGAAGTGAATGTATTATTCAATACGAATGAAGCTTCCGAAAAAATCACTCCAGAGATTGCAGAAATGCTTTGGAACATGAAAGAATTACATACGATTCTTGAGCGTAGACGTATGGAACGTGGAGCGATTGACTTTGATACACAAGAAGCAAAAATTCTTGTGGATGAAAAAGGCGCACCAACCGAAATCGTACTACGTGAACGTGGTGTAGCAGAGCGACTCATTGAGTCCTTTATGTTAGCTGCTAACGAAACCGTGGCTCGTCATTATGAACAATTGAAAGTGCCGTTCATTTACCGTATTCACGAAAATCCAGATAGCGAAAAACTCCAACGATTCTTAGAGTTTATTACCGCATTTGGAATTACGATTAAAGGGAAGAATGATTCGATTACACCGAAGAAATTGCAAAAGGCTTTGAATGAGGTACGTGGTGAGCCGTATGAAGCAGTGGTATCAACAATGATGCTACGTTCGATGAAACAGGCTAAATACGATATCACGCCAACGGGACACTATGGACTGGCAGCCGAAGACTATACGCACTTCACTTCGCCAATTCGTCGTTATCCAGACTTAATCGTTCATCGTATGATTCGTCATTACGGAAAACGTCCAGGTCATTTATCGAAGAAAGAAGAAACGCTTCTGGAAGATAAGTTGCAACAAATTGCAGACCAATCGTCTCGTATGGAACGACTTGCAGTACAGGCAGAACGCGATGTGAACGCATTGAAGAAAGCCGAATACATGCAAGATAAAGTCGGTGAGGAATTCGATGGTATCGTAAGTTCTGTAACAAAATTCGGAATGTTTGTTGAGTTAGCGAATACCGTAGAAGGATTAATTCATATTTCTCACTTGAAACAAGACTACTTTAACTTTATTGAAAGCCACATGATTTTACTTGGGGAACGTACGGGTGTAAGTTACCGTATCGGAGACCGAGTTCGTGTGAAATGTGTGAAAGTAGATGTGGAAGCTAGAGAAGTTGATTTCCTACTCGTAGAAGATGCAAAATTGGCCAAAACTGAACGACCAAGAAAAGGCGAACGCTTTGATGATAAGTCTTCTAAGAAAGGCAAAAAATCAAAAGGACGCCAACGCTTTAAAAAAGCCATTAAAACGAAAAAGAAAAGACGCTAGGAGGTTCGTGAATGCCTAAAGGAACGAACGATAAAGTGCTCGCACAAAATCGAAAAGCGAATCATGATTATACGATTCTTGAAACGATTGAAGCTGGGATGGTCTTAACCGGAACAGAAATTAAATCGGTTCGTCAAGCGCGTATCAATTTAAAAGATGGATATGTAAGCTTGAAGCAAGGAGAAGCTTTCCTTGTAGGAGTTCATATTAGTCCGTTTGAACAAGGGACGCTTTTCAATCATGACCCATTAAGAACGAGAAAATTATTGCTTCATAAAAAGCAAATTAACTATTTACTGGAGCAAGTAAAGCAAGCCGGAAATACGGTAGTGCCGCTGAAGGTCTACATTAAAAACGGCGTTGCAAAGTTGTTAATCGGAGTTGCGAAAGGGAAGAAAAATTACGATAAACGTGATGCCTTAAAGCAAAAGGATATGAAACGCGAAATCGATCGTGCAATGAAAGAAAGATATTAAAGAGGAAGGTTGGACAAATTGTCCAGCCTTTTTTGTATGCAAAAAAATTTTATTACCATATATGGTAATGAATTTTTTCAAAAAAGAATTTCGTTTCATATTCGTTTCATATTGGAAGTGCAAACTAACAGTACAGAATAGGAAAGGAAGTGGGAGAGCACATGGATTGGAAAAAGAGAGCGGGTGCGTATCTTGTTCGCAAGAAGATTCGTACAGGAATATTATTTTTCATCATGATGCTAATTACAGCAGCCGTTTTGGCGGTACTCTCGATGCAAGAAAGTACGGGAAAGGTTCAAACGAAGCTCTTAGAACTATCGAATTCGGGCTTTCAAATCGAGTCCCTCTTACAAGATGGGAATATCGAGCAAAAAGAGATGGCCAAGGTAGGACAAGTTGAGGGAGTAAAGGATGCGCAGTATGAAATGGACGGCATCGGGCAACTCGAAGATGCAAAGGCTGTTGAGAGAGAACAAGCGGTCCAACTAGACCAAGGGAAAATGGGAGAACTCGTGAGCTATCATGGGGTCACTTCAAGTAGTCAGGAGTTAAATTTTGCTAGCGGTGCGCTAAGTCTTAAAGAAGGGCGTGCCTTAACCAAAGACGATTCAGGAAAAGTACTCGTGCATGAGGAACTTGCAAAAGAAAACAATTGGACAGTTGGAGACAAAATTAAATTGAAGAATTTCCAAAACGAGGGTACTACTGCAAGTGGTAAAGAAGTAACCGTCGAAATCGTTGGAATCTTCAACGGAAAGTTATCGGAACAATCGACAGGATTGACGAGTGACTTAACAGAAAATCGTATTTATATGGATTACAAAACGAGCCAAACATTGATTGGAAAAGATGAATCGAATGCAATTGTTCACCGTGCGATTTTTACGGTAAAAGATCCATCAAAATTAGAAGAAGTGATTGCAAGCGTAAAAGAACTTCCTCTCAAGTGGGATAGCATGCAACTTTCTAAGAACGAACAAGTCTTTGAGCAAGTAGCAGCGCCTATCCAAAATTTCAAATCGCTCATGACACTACTAACGAGTTCTGTATTTGTATTAGCAGTTATTGTTTTATTTTTAATTTTATTATTTACATTAAGGGAAAGAATTCATGAGTTCGGGATTTTGATGTCGGTCGGAATTTCAAGAAAAGAAATTATCGCGCAAATCCTATTAGAACTCTACACGGTAGCGGCAACGAGCGCGGTTTTTGCTCTTATGTTGGGAAGTTTTGTAGCCAAGCAATTTTACACGGGGCTCTTAACCTCGGATGAGATTCCCCCTCAAGTGAAATCATTATTTGAATCGAGCTTGCCGGAGTTCAGTCTGATGCAAGGGCTGCTAACTGTTGGAGTCGTACTAATCATTATTGCATTAGCCGTTCTATTTAGTACCGCAGTTATTTTAATGAAGAAACCGAAGAAAATTTTAAGTCAAATGAACTAAGGAGTGTTTTTATGTCAGTATTATCATTAGAAACTATTTATTATCGATACGAGGATTCTCAAAAATATGTATTGAATGATTTGAATGCCACTTTTGAAGAAGGAAAATTCTATGCGGTCGTTGGGAAATCAGGAGCAGGGAAATCGACTTTCTTATCGCTTTTAGCAGGATTAGATAGTCCAACGAAAGGAAAAGTTTGTTTCAATGGGCAAGATATTGCGCAAGGTTCATACAGTGAACACCGCCGCGACCATATTTGCTTAGTGTTCCAAAACTATAATTTAATCGATTATTTAACACCGCTTGAAAATGTAAGACTCGTAAATGGAAAAGCAACCAAAGATATCCTATTGAAATTAGGATTAGAGGAAGAATTAATTCATCGTAATGTATTGAAGCTATCAGGTGGGCAACAACAACGGGTTGCGATTGCTAGAGCACTTGTTTCAAAGGCGCCAATTATTTTAGCGGATGAACCAACAGGAAACTTGGACGAAGGAACAGCTGCAGAAATTATCGATATCTTAAAAATGGCAGCACATGAAAGTGGAAAATGCGTCATCGTAGTGACTCACAGCCCGCAAGTAGCCGCTGCGAGTGATGAAGTGTTGGAATTAGAAGACGGAAAACTAAAGAAAGTAAGAGGGGGAAAATAAATGAATATCCTACAAAATGCTTGGGCGTATGTCTCAAGAAAAAAGTTTAAAACCTTAATTATTTTCTTTATTTTATTCAGCATGGCAACGGTGGCTCTTAGTAGCTTAGCGGTAAAACACGCAACGGATACTGCTGCAAAAGAAACGTTTAAGTCGATTAATTCTTCGTTCTCGATGCAAATCGACCGAAGACATAATCAAGGGACTGCTCGTGGGGGCGGGAACTTGAAAGGAAAAGATATTCAAGCGATTGAAGGAATCGAAGGCGTTCAAAAGGCAGTGAAGCGAATGGAAGTCGTAGCGGACCTTGTCGATCAAGAATTAATTCCAGCAAAAGGAGTTCGTCTTGACGCCACTCGTCAGCAACGTTTCGGGAAAGCTGCTCAAGTAACAGGGATTAATGATTCTAGCATGGATGAACGATTCGCGGCACAAACATTTACGCTAACAGAAGGGCGCCATATTAAGGATGACGATACGAATGTGGCGTTAGTACACGAAGACTTTGCCAAGAAAAATAATTTAAAAGTCGGCGACAAATTCAAGTTGAAGTCAAACATCTATGATGCGGATAACGAGAAGCACGCGAATAACCAAACCGAAGTGACGATTGTTGGATTATTTGGTGGTAAAAATAAAGGTGGAGTCACAGCGCCTCAAGAATTATATGAAAATACGATTTTAACGGACTTGAAGACAAGTGCTTTAATGTATGGCTATACAGATGCGGATGTGATTTACCTAGATGCTACGTTCCTTGTCGGTGGTCAATATGATATCGATAAGGTGATGGAACAAGCGAAGAAATTGGGGATTGACTGGAAGGCATATACGCTCATTAAGAGTAGCCAAAACTACCCAACGCTTCAAAAATCAATTAACTTAGTATACGGCTTAACAGACAAACTATTCCTTGGAAGTCTGATTTTCTCTGCGATTATTTTAGTGCTCGTCCTCTTCTTATGGACAAACAGCCGCAGAAGAGAAATCGGGGTTCGCTTGGCGCTTGGAATGACGAACAAAACGATTATTGCGCAAATGCTGTGCGAAGTAGGAATGGTCAGCATCGCCAGCTTTATTGCTGCAATTCTTGCAGGTGGCCCTGTTAGCGAATGGGTTGGAAAACTCATCTTAGGTCAAGTGAATAGTAGCCTTGGTACGCAGCTGGCGAATGAAGCGAAATCAGCAAATCTTGGTGGTGGAGCAGCCGTGGATGGCTTCAACAAGACATTGACAGAATTATCGGTGACAGTATCCAATATGGATAAAGCAACAGTTGTGGGTCTTGGACTCGTCGTTGTTGTCATTGCAGTTCTCCTAGGAAGTGCATTTATTTTACAAAAATCTCCGAAGAGTTTATTACAAGATACGGAATAAAAATGCAAGGGTCTAGTCGCTAGACCAATTGATTGATATAATAGCAAAAAAGAGGTGATGTTTTTGAATTTGTTAGTCGTTGAAGACGAAGGAGCGATTCGCGAAGGTGTTCGTGAATATTTAACAGAGCAAGGCTTCCATGTGTTTACCGCAGAAGATGGAGTAGAGGCGCTTGAAGTATTTGAAAAAGAGTCGATTGATTTAATCTTACTCGATATTATGATGCCTCGAAAAAATGGCTTTGAAGTGTTAGAAGAGGTACGTAAAACAAGTAAAGTTCCTATTCTGATGCTAACGGCCCTTCATGATGAAGAGACGCAAGTGAGAACGTTCGAGCTACTCGTCGATGGATTTATTCAAAAACCATTCTCCCTCGTCGTTTTGCATAAGCAGATTGAAGCCGTATTGAAGCGTCACTACGGAGAAATGGATGTGTGGAACTATGAGAATACGAGTGTGAATTTCACTAGTTTTGAAGCTAGGGTAAATGGCCAAATCGTGGAAGTAACCGCAAAGGAACTGGCGATTTTAAAACTACTCGTTGAGCATCACGGACAAGTATTGAGTCGCGCTCAAATATTAGATCACGTGTGGGCAGAGCATGAAGACCCACCGTTTGACCGTGTTGTGGATGTTTATATCAAGCAATTGCGAAAAAAATTATTGTTGGATTGTATCGTGACCGTTAAAAATGTCGGATACAAGTTGGAGTTAAGATGAGAAAATTAAAACTGTTTCCTAAGATTTTTATTTATACATTGAGTATTCTAGGTACGCTAGTGGCCATCGCGCATCTGTTTTTGTACTTTGCCTTTCCGCACTTCTATTTGCAGGAACGTCAGCAAGAATTAAGCCAAAAAGCAGATGTGTTAGTGGAAAGTTTATCCAAAGTCGATGAACAAGAGGCTGCGTCTGCCTTGCAACTGTATGCTAAAAATGAGGGGATTACAGCTTACTTAAGAAAAGAATCGAATGGGGAGAACTTACAGCTAGGAAGCGAGTTAGCCATTGATGAAAATAGTGATCAAAACTCGGTGATTATCGAGGACAGACAAGTCACTACAAAAGACGGCAAACAAATGCAACTGCAGGTCGTAACGACAACTGAATCGGTGAAACAGGCAACCAAGGTTACATTTCGTTATTTGCCATTATCACTCGCCATTTCGATCTTTACAGCAGTGATTTTCTCGTATATATATGCTAGAAAATTATCGAAACCTCTGATGCAAATGTCCAGGGTGACGAAAAAGATGATGGAATTAGATAGAGATGCCAGATTTGTAAATCCAAGAGCCGATGAAATTGGACAGATGGAGATGCAAATTAATGAGTTATACGAGCATCTACTATCTGTCATCGATGAATTGGAAGAGAAGAATCAGAAGATGATTCAGCTGGAAAAAACAAAGGTGGATTTCTTACGAAGTGCTTCTCACGAGCTGAAGACGCCATTAGCAGGTCTTCGGATTTTACTAGAGAATATGAGCCTTAATGTTGGCAAATATAAGGACCGAGATAAGTACTTGGAAGAGTCGATTGCCAAAGTCGACCAGATGTCTGTACTCGTTCAAGAAATTCTGGCGCTGTCTAAATTACAAGAAGAGACTCTAACAAAAGAAGAAATAGCATTAGACAAAGTTCTTCCAGAGTGGAATAGAGAATTCCAGTTATTATTACAAGAAAAAGGACTAGTACTTGAAGAAAGAATCGAACCATTTACGATTGAAGCGAGTCCAATCGCCTTTCGAAATGTATGGAATAATCTATTGATGAATGCCATTAAACACTCATCAAAAGAAGGCGTCATTCGAGTGGAGCTAAAGGATCATAGTTTAACGATTGAAAATCCATGTACACCTCTCACAAAAGAGCAAATTGAAACAGCATTTTCACTCCTACCATCTTCAAAAGGAACGACTGGCGGAGGAAATGGAGTAGGACTCTATAGTGTTCATCAGTTGCTCGAACGTGAACAAATTGAACACCGCTTCTTTGCAACAGCAGAAGGAATGTGTTTTGAAATGAATTTTAAATAAAAAGCTTAAAAGAATGGGTTACCACATGCGGTAACCCGTTCTTTTTTTGTTTGGGAGCGATTTGCTACTTTTGGACGAGATTCCAGGAATTAAAAGAAAAAAATGGAGAAATTAGCAAAAAAAATCACAAAAAACGCTTACATTTAAAGCGTTTTCGTGTATAATTAAAGTATCAATAAAAAGATAGGAAGGTTGATATTATGGCAACAATTGATCGTTTCGCTACAGACACTATACGCAAGAGCAATCCGCATCTTTCGCAATTGAAGGCAACTATTGAACCAGCTTTTTATTCGAACAATGCGACTGAAATTCCGACTCTGGCAGAGGCGTATGAATTAGCGTCACATGCACCTAATACAACAGTGTTAGATGCGTTCGTTGCAAACGCAAAGGATTTAGGGTTACCGGAGGATGCGCACATTCTTACGGTGGTTGATGGGAGCGTTGTAGGACGTACTGCAAAAGCTCGTCGAATTTTGGGTAATAATCCAGCAGAAGATGCAAAGATTATTCCAATCATTCGCGAAGAGATTTATAACAGTTCGTTCAAACCATTTATTAAGGGTACAGCCGTTGTAGGTCTTGATGAAGACTTTATGGTGAAGGCACATATCACAATGCCTAAAGAACACATTAACAACTTGTACTCATGGTTATTGAACTTCCAAATTTTCAATGACCAATATAAGAGACGTTATGATGCGTCTAAACAATATGACGAAAATGATATTTTCATTTTCTTCGACCCAACTTGGAGACATCCTGATTACCCAGATGGATTAGCATTTTTTGATACAAAACATAACTGTGCTGCAATTTTAGGAATGAGTTATTTTGGGGAAATCAAAAAAGGAACGTTAACATTAGCATGGGCAACTGCCGCTCGTAACAACTACGTTTCTTGCCATGGTGGTTTGAAGATTTTCCGTAAAGAAGGCGCTTCTTACGTTGCAAGCTTCTTCGGATTATCTGGATCAGGTAAGTCTACATTAACACACGCAAAACATGACGATAAATACGACATTGAAGTATTACACGACGATGCATTTGTGATTTCGGTAGAAGATGGTTCATCTGTAGCTTTAGAACCTTCTTACTTCGACAAAACAAATGACTATCCAGCAGGTCACAGAGAACAAGATTACTTCGTAACGGTTCAAAACTGTGGTGTGACTCTGGATGAAAACGGCCGTAAAGTATTAGTAACAGAAGATATTCGTAACGGTAACGGACGTACCATCAAGTCTCGTTATTCAACTCCTAACCGCGTCGATAAGATTCAAGAACCAATTCAATCTATTTTCTGGATTATGAAAGATGATGCACTACCACCATTAGTGAAAATCACAGATCCTCGTTTAGCATCTATTTTAGGATGTACATTAATGACAAAACGTTCTACTGCTGAAAATACAGGGGCTGGGGCAAACTTAGATGCGCTCGTTATCGAACCATATGCAAACCCATTCCGTGTATATCCATTAGTAGAAGACTACGAAAAATTCAAAGCCTTATTTGATAAAGGGGTAGACTGCTACATCATCAATACAGGAGACTACTTAGGTAAGAAAGTGACTAAAGAAGTTTCTCTAGGTGTAATCGAAACTGTAGTCGATGGTAAAGCACACTTCGAATTGTTCGGTGGCCTTCCAGGAATGGAATACTTACCAGTAGAAGGCTATGAAGTGCCTGATATGAACGGTGAATACGCTGAATTAATTCGTGACCGTATGCAATTCCGTTTGGATTACTTGAAAGCATTTAACGATGCAAATCCAGAACATCAAATTCCAACAGATGCCCTTGAAAGCATCAAGACAATCGAACGCTTTATCGACGTATTATAGTGGAAGGAGTGTTCGGTGATGGCTAGAAAAATAGGAATTACAGATACAATCTTACGGGATGCCCATCAATCTTTGATGGCAACCCGTATGCGAATTGAAGATATGCTTCCTGTTTTAGATCAATTAGATGAAGCAGGATTTGCTTCTTTAGAATGTTGGGGTGGAGCAACGTTTGATGCCTGTATTCGTTTCTTAGACGAAGACCCATGGGACAGACTTCGCACCTTGAAAAAACATTTAAAGAAAACACCGCTTCAAATGTTGTTACGTGGGCAAAATATTTTAGGATATCGTCACTATGCCGATGATGTTGTAGAAAAATTTGTCGAAAAATCAGCAGAAAACGGGATTGATATTTTCAGAATTTTCGATGCGTTAAATGACGTTCGTAATTTGGAAGCTTCACTAAATGCCGTGAAGAAGACAGGTAAAGAAGCACAAATGACAATTTGCTACACGATTAGTGATGCGCATACGATTGATTATTACAAAGAACTAGCAGCTAAAATGCAAGAAATGGGTGCGGATTCTATCTGTGTGAAAGACATGGCTGGAATTTTAACACCAGCTCGTGGTATTGAGCTTGTTCGTGCATTAAAAGAAGTGATTACAGTTCCAATCGTCGTGCATACACACTGCACAAGCGGTATTGCGCAACTTACTTATCAAGCAGTTATTGAAGCAGGTGCAGACCGCATCGACACAGCACTTTCACCACTTAGTGAAGGGACAAGCCAACCACCTACGGAATCATTAGTTATTGCACTTCGCGAATTAGGCTATGATATTTCAGTAGATTTGGCAAAATTAGAACCTATTGCAGACCACTTCCGAGTAATTAAAGATAAATACATTAAAGATGGAACTTTGAATCCAAAAATGTTAACACCAGACCCACGTGCGCTTTTATATCAAGTGCCTGGTGGAATGTTATCGAATATGTATTCTCAATTAACGCAAGCTGGCGCAACAGATAAATACGAAGAAGTATTAAAAGAAGTGCCTAAAGTAAGAGCAGACCTTGGATATCCACCTCTTGTTACTCCAATGAGCCAAATGGTGGGAACACAAGCAACGATGAACGTTCTTACAGGCCAACGCTACAAAGTGGTTTCAAACGAAGTGAAATCTTACTTACTTGGTTCTTATGGACAATCACCAGTACCAATTCAAGAAAGCTTCAGAAGAAGCATCATTGGTGACCAAGAAGTTATCAGTGACAGACCAGCAAACCACTTGCCACCAGAATTCGAAACACTCAAAGCAGAACTTGGAGATTTAGCAAGAAGTGACGAAGATGTTTTAACTTACGCACTCTTCCCTAAAGTCGGCAAAGAATTCTTGCTCAAGAAGAATGGACAATGGCAAAAACCATCTGAAATCGTGAAGATTTTTGCGACTGTAAAGTGAGGAGAGAGTTATGCAACTAAGTTTATTAGAAATCTTATGGATCACAATCGTTTCAATGGGAATTGTGTTTGTGATGTTGACGATTCTAATGTTCCTCATGCAAGGAAGCTCTAAAGTTATCCAAATACTGGAAGCAAAGAGTCATTCTACTGCAGGAGTTGCGGGTAAACCAGTTGAGGTGAAACCTGAGGCTCCAACAAATGACGGAACACTATTTGAAACGAATAAACTTGCTCGCGTTGCCGCACTGGTCGCTTTAACACAAGCGAGTGCGGATGTTCCGGACAAGCACTTTGAAATTGTATCGATTGAAAAGAAGGTGGACTAAATGAAAAAATACGAAGTAGAAGTGAATGGCGAAACATTTATCGTCTCACTAAAAGAAATTTCAAATGAAGAAGCAGCACAAAAATTAGCAGCAGCTCCAACTCCAGCACCTAGCGCGCCAGTGGAAGAAAAGAAAGCTGCGCCAGCACCTGCTCCAACAGGGGACGGTGAAGTGGTGCCTGCTCCAATGGCAGGGATTGTATTATCGGTCAATAAAAATGTCGGTGATGCAGTGAAAAAAGGAGATGTACTTGTGATTTTAGAAGCCATGAAGATGGAAAATGAAATCCTTGCTCCGGCTGATGGTGTTGTGAAAGCAATTCATGTATCAAGTAATGAATCTGTCGAATCGAACCAACCACTCTTAACGATTTAGGAGGCGATGGTTTATGGAAGTCATTCAACAGTTGATTGAAACGAGTGGGCTCTATAACTTAACAATCCAAAATATCATTATGTTAATTATCGCCTGCGTGTTTCTATATCTAGGGATTAAACGAGGGTATGAACCATACTTAATGGTTCCGATTGCGTTCGGGATGCTCCTTGTAAACTTACCATTAGCAGGGTTGATGGATGCTCCTACTGAAAATGGACCTGGTGGACTCTTGTATTACTTATATCAAGGAACAAACCTTGGTATTTATCCGCCAATGATTTTTCTTTGCTTAGGGGCCTCAACAGACTTTGGACCGTTACTTGCAAATCCAAAGACCATCTTGCTTGGTGGGGCAGCTCAATTCGGTATTTTCGTCGCATTCTTCCTTTCAGTAATGTGGGGAATGACACCGCAAGAAGCTGCTTCAGTAGGGATTATCGGGGGTGCGGATGGACCAACAGCCTTGTTCTTAACGACAAGACTTGCACCGCACTTATTACCAGCAATCGCCCTAGCAGCGTACTCATACATGGCGCTTGTGCCAATTATTCAACCGCCAATTATTCGTGCGCTCACAACGAAGAAAGAACGTCTAGTGAAAATGACAGAAAACCGTAAAGTGAGTGAAACGGAAAAAATTCTTTTCCCAATCATCGTTACAATTTTTGTCAGCTTATTAGTACCAAGTGCAACTCCATTAGTAGGATGCTTAATGCTCGGTAACTTAATTAAAGAAATTAAGGTAGTTCCAAACATTACAAAAGTTCTACAAAATGCGATGATGTACGGAGTAACCATTATTTTAGGGTTAACAGTAGGAGCGAAAGCAACAGGGGAATTATTCTTATCTGTATCGACTCTTAAAATTACTTTACTAGGATTAATCGCATTTGCTGGAGGAACAGCAGCTGGGGTTCTAATGGGTAAATTGATGTACAAATTATCTGGCGGTAAGATTAATCCAATGATCGGTGCTGCAGGGGTATCTGCCGTACCAATGGCCGCTCGTGTTGTACAAAAAGAAGGACAAAGAGAAGACCCAAGTAACTACTTATTAATGCACGCAATGGGACCAAACGTAGCCGGAGTTATCGGTAGTGCGATTGCTGCAGGGGTATTACTCGCATTCTTCTCATAATAGAAGCACTCCTTTCAAACAAAAATCAGAAGAAGAGAAATCTTCTTTTGATTTTTTTGCGTAGTTAGGGGTGAGGTGAGTGAGATGGAAGGAGCGGTTGGACGTATTCAAGCGGTCTATCAATCGATGCTAAAAGAGCAGGAAGTTTCTACTAATGCTGTGCTAGATGTTGGGATTACCGTGAAGAATGGAAAGAAAGAGTGCCATTTTTGTGGGAATAGTGATCCGTTGGAATTTGCCAAAGGACCTTGCCTGAATTGCGCGGGCGGTGAATGTTGGTATTGCTTGAAGTGTATTGGGATGGGAAAGGTGAAGGCTTGTAGTGTGGTGATTGCGACTCCTGAAGAAGAGCAACCTTTTCCAAAAAGAACAGAAGCATTAGCCCACTATAAACATACTTTGAGTTCCAAACAGGAACAGCTCTCTTTGGAGTGCTTGGATGTCATACAGCAAACAGGATTCCGTGAGCACCTACTTTGGGCCGTGACAGGTTCCGGGAAAACGGAGATGATTTTTGAGAGCATCGAATGGATGTTACAACAAGGAAAAAGAGTCGCAATTGCCGCACCAAGAATTGATGTATGCGTGGAGTTGGCGCCCCGTTTGAAGGAAGCTTTCCCAACAGTGGAGCAAAATGTTCTTCACTCGCAGTCCGAAGAAGGCTACAAGAGAGTGCCGCTGACGATTGCGACGACGCACCAGATGCTCAGGTTCTACCGCGCATTTGATCTGGTCGTGATTGATGAGACGGACTCATTTCCTTATCGGGATAATGAATTGCTGATTCGCGCAGTCCATCGTGCGGTGAAAGAGGACGGGTGCCTGCTATATTTAACGGCGACTCCGTCCCGGACACTAGAGAGAAGAATCAAACGAAAAGAGCTTTCTGTATCCTTGCTGCCAGAGCGATATCATAAGAAACCACTAGTAGTACCGACGATGAGTTATATCGGAGACTTAGAGAAAAAACTGAAAAAGAAGAAAGTGCCAAAACCTGTGAGTCAGTTTATAGAAGAACATGTTAAAGTAGGGAAACGATTTTTGCTATTTGTACCACGAATTACACTTCTTAATCCGGTAGAAGTAGCACTTAGACGACAGTTCCCAAATGCGAAATTTGAGACGGTGAGTTCTAAAGAAATATATCGCCAGGAACGAATTGCACAGATGAGAGCAGGAGACCTCGATTTTCTAGTGACAACAACGATTCTCGAGCGAGGAGTGACTTTTCCAGGAGTCGATGTTTGTGTAGTCAATGCGCACGAAGAGGAGTTCTCAAGAGAAGTACTCGTGCAGATTGCAGGACGCGTTGGCCGGACCGCAGAATGCCCAACAGGAGAAGTTGTATATTTTCATAATGGGAAAACAAAGGCGATGGTCCAGGCAATCACGGAAATCGAAGACTTAAATCGACAAGCGCTTCTTGGGAGGGAAGGTAAATGAAATGTTTATGGTGCGGGGAAGAAGTTGAAAGAGCGGAGCCGATACTATCGTTTTTACTAGGCGCAAACAGAAAGTGTATCTGCGTGAATTGTGAGCATCCGTTTATGGAATTAAAACAACATCCAACTTGCCTAGAATGCGGGAGGTTGATGACGAAAGTGGAAGTTTGCCCGGATTGTCAAAAATGGCATCAAGTAAAAGAAGCGGTACTCCTAAAGAATACGGCCTTATATGCTTATGACGAGGCTGGGCGGAAGTTTATGGAGTTATTCAAATTTGTAGGAGATACAAGAGTGATGACGTTGGTCATAAAGGAATTAAGACAAGAGTTGCTTAAGTATCAAAAGAGGGGGTTCGTTCTTTGTCCGTTGCCGTCATCCAGTACGAGTCTAAGAAAAAGAGAATTCGAGACGATTCCAACTTTACTGAAACAGTGCCGTGTGCCGACCATTTCGCTTTTAGAACATTTTGGCAGTGGAAAGAAGCAATCGGAGAAGACAAGGCAGGAGCGTCTGAAACTAAAACAACCTTTCAAAATAAAAGAGAATGTTGTGGTTCCAAAAAAGGTCTTGTTAGTAGATGATGTTTATACGACAGGCGCAACTTTACACCTTGCCGCAAAAGCATTAACGGAAATGGGTGTTGAAGAAGTGGAGTCTCTGACATTATTTAGATAAAAGTGTATCATGCGTGATACGTATCATGCATGATACAAAACCAATCGATAAAAAAAGCCCAAGCAGATTTCTGCTTGGGCTTTTTGAGTTAATTTAGTTATTTTTAAAATCTTGTAGTGACATATTGGTCAAGAGCAAGTAGGGCATTTGCTACATCTTCGGCAGTATAGTCAACGGCCATTTGATGGATAGTTTCACCTTCTTGTGTAGCAAGAGATCCAATCTTGAGTAAGTCTTCATATGGTACAGAATCCAATTTTACTTCTTTCAGTGTTGTTGGTAAGCCAAGTGCTTTGTAGAAAGTAATGTATTTATCGAGTTCTTCTTTTGGACGATTTTCTAATAACAGTTGTGTCAATGTACCGTAAGCTACTTTTTCACCGTGAGTTAGAGTATGGATGTCTCCATGGATGGCAGTGAATCCGTTATGGATGGCATGCGCTGCTGCTAAACCAGCTGATTCAAAACCGATACCGCTGAGGAGTGTGTTCGCTTCTACAACAGCTTCTAAAGCAGGAGTAACTACTTTTGCGTTTGCTGCTGCAACGGCTTGTAGACCATTTTCGAATAAAGTACTTTCGCAGACACGAGCGATGGCTTCTGCGGCAATCGTTGGCACTTGACCGACCATTGTGCCTCCTTGTGCTTCAATGACTGCACGAGCCTCCACCCAAGTAGCCAGTGCATCGGCAATTCCTGAGATTAATAAACGAACAGGAGCATTGGCAATGACTTTTGTATCGACTAATACTAATTCTGGGTTTTTCTTGTAGAAACGATAGCGTTCAAACACGCCTTCTGCTGAATAAATTACAGAGAGGGCAGAAGTTGGAGCGTCAGTTGAAGCAATTGTTGGTAAAATCGCTACCGGACAATTAGAATCATCCGCAATGGCTTTAGCTGTATCGATCGATTTACCACCACCTAAGCCGATGACTACGTTTAGTTGATGTTCCTTCACAACTTCAGCAACGCGGCGAACTTCGTCATTGGTTGCTTCGCCATGGAAGATTTCGCGATGAACAAACGCTCCTGCTTTCACGAGGTTTTCTTCCAGTTCTTTACCGACTAAATCATAAACGATAGGGTCGCAAAGAAGGAGAAGACGATCCCCGAGGGCCAAAACATGAGAAAGACCAGTTTTAAGAACATCTTTCCCTTGAACATAACGAGACGGACTAGCAAATACTTTTTCCATAAGAATAACTCCTTTTTAATTTGTTTACGTTTTCACTATATCATTGAAAACGATTTCTGTCAATGGAGATTCTGTGTTGTTTTAACTAGTAAACTGAGACTTTCAAAAAAGGGAAGAAAGAAGAGTTTGGTGATAGAGAGTTTTATTGGGAATGATTCTAATCTTCAATACTGTATGATTTTTCATCTTATGAAAACAAAATATCGCTAAAGAAAAGTCCTCAAAAATACCGTTTTTCCTTAAGAATTCTTAATGAAAGAATTCTTGAAAACGGTTGTAAAAGCCCTGTACATGCTTTATAATAAAACTATAGAAATCAAACGAAGCAATTCCTAAGAGTGGTCCTTAGGGTATTTCTTCAAATCTGGTTTTCCAGATGAAAGGGGAGAGTATTATGTTTAAATATAATATCCGTGGAGAAAATATTGAGGTCACAGAAGCGATTCGTCAATACGCAGAAAAGAAAATTAGCAAATTAGAAAAATACTTTACTGACGTTGCTAATGCGACTGTATATGTCAACTTGAAAGTCTACGCTGATAAGACTGCAAAAGTTGAAGTTACGATCCCACTTCCTTATTTAGTTCTACGTGCCGAGGAAACTTCAATTGATTTATATGGAAGTATTGACTTGGTAGTTGATAAACTTGAAAGACAAGTTCGTAAACATAAAACTAAAATCAACCGTAAATCTCGCGAAAAAGGATTCGATATTGTGTTACCACCACTTCCAGAAGTGCCTGAAGAGGATGAAACAGGATTAGAAATCGTTCGTACAAAACGAATTGATTTGAAACCAATGGATAGCGAAGAAGCCGTTCTTCAAATGAACATGTTAGGACACAACTTCTTTATCTACCAAGATGCTGAAACGAACGAAACAAACATTGTTTATCGTCGTAAAGATGGAAAATATGGTTTGATTGAAACAAATTAATAAAATTTTAGGTGGCTTGAAAAAGCCACCTTTTTTTGTTATGAACAGAAAGGGTACTGATTTTAGCGAAAGAAAACGGAGTTAGAGCATAAATAACTTTCCGTTTGGATAGGAAATTGGGTTTCTTTGACGTAAAATTATAAAAAAATCGGGTGACTTTGAAAAAAGTCGCCTTTTTTTGCTTTCTTAATTAGCTAAACAATGGTAAAATGAATAAGATGCAATAGGTGTAGCCACCTATTTGTAGTACTTTTATGAGATTTAAAATGTTCACCGATTTAAAAATAGTGGTGAAAATAAAAAAGGAGTTAATTAAATGGCAAATTTTTTGAGACAGTTAGTTGAAAATGATAAGCGTGAATTACGTCGTTTAGGAAAACTAGCGGATAAAGTAATTGCGTTAGAATCTCAAATGGCTGCATTAGAAGATGCTGATTTTCCAGTAAAAACAGAAGAATATAAAGCAAGATATGCTCAAGGGGAGTCTCTTGATGCACTTCTTCCTGAAGCATTCGCGTTAGTACGTGAAGGGGCTAAACGTGTATTAGGCTTATTCCCATATAAAGTTCAAATCATGGGTGGGATTACACTTCATGACGGTAACATCGCCGAAATGCGTACTGGTGAAGGTAAAACTTTAACAGCGACAATGCCTGTATACTTAAACGCATTATCAGGAGACGGTGTTCACGTAGTTACAGTTAACGAATACTTAGCAACTCGTGACGCGCGTGAAATGGGTGAGTTATACAACTTCTTAGGCCTAACTGTAGGGTTAAACTTAACAGGAATGTCTTCAGAAGAAAAACGTGCAGCATATGCAGCAGACATCACTTACAGCACAAACAGTGAATTAGGATTTGACTACTTACGTGATAACATGGTGGTTTACAAATCACAAATGGTACAACGTCCATTGAACTACGCAGTTGTCGATGAAACAGACTCAATCTTAATCGACGAAGCGCGTACTCCGTTGATCATTTCAGGACAAGCTGAAAAATCAACAGTGTTATATCAACGTGCAGATATGTTTGTTAAAGGATTAAAAGAGGAAGAAGATTACACAATCGACTTAACTTCTAAAACAATCTCATTAACAGACGAAGGGATTAACAAAGCTGAACAAACATTCCGCTTACCAAACCTTTATGACGTGGATAACTCAGCACTTGTTCACCATATCGACCAAGCGTTACGTGCGAACTACATTATGTTACGTGACATCGACTATGTGGTTGATGAAGGTAAAGTTAAAATCGTTGATGGATTTACTGGACGTATCATGGAAGGTCGTCGTTATTCAGATGGTCTTCACCAAGCGATTGAAGCTAAAGAAGGCGTTGAAGTTGAAAACGAGTCTAAGACAATGGCGACAATCACTTACCAAAACTACTTCCGTATGTATCGTAAATTGTCAGGGATGACAGGTACTGCGAAGACTGAAGAAGAAGAATTCAGAGAAATCTACAACATGAACGTTATTGCGATTCCAACAAACCGTCCTGTACAACGTATCGATGGTCACGATTTAATCTACCCATCATTACGTAGTAAATTCCGTGCGGTGGTTCAAGATATCAAACGACGTCATGAAGCAGGTCAACCAATCCTTGTCGGTACAGTTGCCGTTGAAACAAGTGAATTGCTATCTAACTTACTACGCGCAGAAGGAATTCCGCACGAAGTATTAAATGCGAAAAACCACTTTAAAGAAGCAGAAATTATCATGTCAGCTGGTCAACGTGGCGCTGTAACAATCGCGACAAACATGGCCGGACGTGGTACTGACATCAAGCTTGGTAAAGGCGTGAAAGAACTTGGTGGACTTTGCGTAATCGGTACAGAACGTCACGAAAGCCGTCGTATCGATAACCAATTACGTGGACGTAGTGGACGTCAAGGGGACCCAGGTGCGACACAATTCTACCTATCATTAGAAGATGATTTGATGAAACGTTTCGGTGGAGAAAAAATGCAAGCAATCTGGGAACGTCTAAACTTAACAGATGAAGGCGATGATAACTTCATCCAAAGCAAGATGTTAACAAGACAAGTAGAATCTTCACAAAAACGTGTTGAAGGGAACAACTACGATACACGTAAAAGCGTCCTAGAGTACGATGAGGTTATGCGTGAACAACGTGAAATCATCTACTCACAACGTCTACAAATTATTAACGAAGAAAACTCACTTGAAAAAGTGACAAAAGGTATGATCCGTCGTACAATTCACCGTGTTGTGGAAAGTCATACATTAACAGATCAAAAAGATTGGAACCTAGAAGGAATTGTGGACTTTGCTCACAACTCAATCTGTGCTCCAGATGAACTTTCAATTAGCGATTTAGAAGGCAAATCAGCTGCAGAAATCGAAGAAATCTTATACGAAAAAGCGATGGAAATCTACAAAGAAAAACAAGAGCAATTGAATGGCGACAATCAAATGCTTGAGTTCGAAAAAGTAGTGATCCTACGTGTGGTTGACCGTAAGTGGACAGATCACATCGATGATATGGACCAATTACGTCAAAGCGTTGGTTTACGTGGATACGCTCAAATCGATCCATTAACAGAGTACCAAACAGAAGGTTACGAACGATTCCAACAAATGATTGCTGCAATCGACTATGATGTAACACGTATCTTGATGAAATCTCAAATTCGTCAAAACTTACAACGTGAACAAATTCAAGGAGTTCGTAGTGTAGTGGCTACAGGTCATGACAGAACTTCTGACGACGATTCAGAAAAAGCTTAATAACAAAGGGAGACGGCGAAGCATTTCGCCGTTTTCTTTTAGAAAGAGGTCAGTATGGAAATTAGTGAAATTAGAAATGCGCTTGAGGCCATGAACGAACAAATCATCAGTTATAGGAGGTCTCTTTGACTTAGATCGCTTAGAAGAAGATATCGCAGCCTATGAGCAAGAGATGTCTGAACCATCATTTTGGGATGATAGCGAAAAAGCGAATCAAGTCATTCAAAAGAATAATGAATTAAAGGCTATTTATGATACGTTCCATAAGATGGAATTGGCGCATGAAGAGACAGGTTTGTTATTTGAAATGTATAAAGAAGAGCCAGATGAAGAAGTGCATGCGGAAATCGTTGACGCGATCCAGTCTCTTGAGAAGGACTTGCAACAGTATGAATTAAGCATGTTACTAAATGGCCCTCATGATAAGAACAGTGCGATTTTGGAGATCCATCCAGGTGCTGGAGGTACGGAATCGCAAGACTGGGGAAGCATGCTACTGCGTATGTATATGCGTTGGGCTGAAAAGCATGGCTACCGTGTTGAAACAGTGGATTATCAAGATGGGGATGAAGCAGGGATTAAGTCTGTAACCTTGTCGATTGAGGGCTTGAATGCTTACGGGTATTTACGTTCTGAAAAAGGCGTGCATCGTCTCGTTCGTATTTCTCCATTTGATGCGGCTGGGAAACGTCATACATCATTCTGTTCAGTGGATGTTGTTCCGCAAATGGACGGAGATATTGATATTGAAATTAACCCAGATGACTTAAAAGTTGACGTGTACCGTGCAAGTGGTGCCGGTGGACAACATATTAATAAGACGTCTTCTGCGGTGCGTATTACGCATATTCCAACTGGAATCGTGACACAGAGTCAGGCGCAACGTTCTCAATTTAAAAACAGAGACCAAGCGATGGCGATGTTGAAGGCGAAATTGTTCCAATTAGAAGAAGAGAAGAAGGCAGCTGAATTGGCAGCTATCCGTGGCGAGCAAAAAGATATCGCTTGGGGTTCTCAAATTCGTAACTATGTATTCCATCCTTATTCAATGGTAAAAGATTTACGTTCTGGATATGAGACAGGAAATATTGGGGCAGTCATGGATGGAGACTTAGATCCGTTTATGGATGCATACTTAAAATGGACGCTTGAGGGAACAAAAGCAACTGAAGAATAATAGTAGAAAGCACCTAGTGAGAGCTAGGTGTTTTACTATTGTAAGGCAAATTGTTTTAAGTTCGTTTTAATTATCTGTATTATTATGGGATGAAACTTCCGTATCCTGAGTAGTTGAACTCGGAAAAGCAGAGGCTCAAGCCTTTCGTGTTTTGTCCGCACGGTCATTCTGACCGCTTGCGTCAAAACCGCGAACCGTCTTCGCCTCTAACCGCTTTTCCTCGTATCCTTAATTTAATATTTCTGTAATCTTATGTGAAGGGGTTGTAATATTCGGGTGCTATAATAGGGAGGATTAAAATATCGAAGGATTAGAAAGCTGGTGAGTTTATGATTGAAATGATGAATGTAACTAAGAAATATAATAAAGGCATCACTGCTATTAATAATTTATCTATCCAAATTAAGGATGGAGAGTTCGTTTATGTAGTAGGGCCTTCTGGTGCAGGTAAATCAACTTTCATTAAAATGATGTATCGCGAAGAAAAAGCGACTAAAGGTAGAATTCGTGTAGGTAAATATGATTTGATGAAAATTAGAGATCGTCAAATTCCGTACTTACGCCGTTATGTAGGGGTTGTCTTCCAAGACTTTAAACTCTTACCTCATAAAACAGTGTACGAAAACGTGGCATATGCGATGGAGGTTATCGAAAAATCTCCTCGTGAAATTAAACGCCGTGTAGAAGACGTTTTAGAGTTAGTAAACCTAAAACACCGTATGAACAATTTCCCAAATGAATTATCTGGTGGGGAACAACAACGTGTAGCGATTGCTCGTGCAATTGTGAATACACCTGGAATCCTGATTGCCGATGAGCCAACAGGGAACCTTGACCCAGAAACGTCAATGGAAATTATGGATATCCTTGAACGTATCAACGAACAAGGAACAACAATCGTAATGGCAACACACAATAGCCAAATCGTTAACGAGAAAAAGCACCGTGTAATTGCGATTGAAAATGGTCAAATTGTACGTGACCAAGAACAGGGGGAATACGGATATGAAGATTAGAACCATGGGTCGTCATATACGTGACGCCTTCAAGAGTCTTTTCAGAAATGGATTGATGACATTTGGTGCTGTGTCTGCAGTATCAATGATCTTATTAATCGTAGGGGTGTTCGTTTCACTTCTATTTAACGTGAATAAAATCGGTTCAGATATTGAAAATGACGTAAACGTACGTGTGTTTATTGATTTGGCAGCTGACCAAACAAAAACAGATGAATTAGAAGCGAAAATTAAAGCCTTAGATGGCGTTGAGTCTATCACTTTCCGTTCTAAAGACGAAGAGTTAGAAGACGTAACAAAGAACTTCGGGGAAGAGTTATCATTATTTAAAAATGATGCAAACCCACTTCGTAATGCGTTCGACGTAAAAGCAGTAGAACCACAAAAAACAAGTGCTATTGCGAAACAAATCGAAGGCATGGACTATGTAGCGCGTGTTCGTTACGGGGAAGCTCGTGCGGATAACTTGTTCCGTATTATTGCGACAGCTCGTAATATTGGGGCAGTTGTTATTTTAGGACTATTAGCGTTAGCGATGTTCTTAATTTCAAATACAATTCGTGCAACAATCTATGCACGTAGAACAGAAATCGAAATCATGCGTCTGGTAGGAGCGACAAAAGCTTACATCCGTTGGCCATTCTTCTTAGAAGGCGGTATGATTGGATTAATCGGTTCAATTATCCCAATCGGATTAGTATGGTCTGTATACCTATGGGTGTATAAAGGCGGTTCAGATTTCTTCTCTGGATCAAGCTTTAGCCTACTCGATCCAAATCCATTCTTGATTTATGTTTCAGCAGGAATGGTTGCCATCGGTGTTCTTATCGGTGCATTTGGTTCCGTTCTTTCAATGAGAAAGTTCTTGAAGAAATAGTTAAAATTAGCAGAAGGAGTGCGGTTTTGCGCTCCTTCTTTTTTATTTGAAGCTATATGCATAAAAGTTATAACAGGTTCTGAAAAACAGATATAATCAAATAACGAGTTTCGCATTGACTCAGAATACCACCATCGTTTATAGTAATTTCATCAGATAAAGCAATGCAATGAACAGATAAGTAAATAAAGAAGAACGTTAAAGAGAATCCGGTTGGTGGGAAAGGATACGGGGCAATTTATTGAAAATGGTCTGGGAGCAACAAAGGTGATGAAGCTTTTGCGATTTGTACTCGATAACGTACAAGGGTATCTTGCACCATGCAACGTACTTTTGGAGCGGTAAACTGTGAGGTTTATCGGAATTAGAGTGGTAACGCGAAAACTTCGCCTCTAGTGTGTAGAGGGGAAGCTTTTTTTATGGCCCAAACCAAAAAGGACAGAGCAACATCTGTTGGAAATCACGAAGCGCGCATGTGGTTTCCAAACAAAGAACAATCATTTAACCAAAAAGGGGACTTATAACATGAAATTTAATAAATTATTCAAAGCAACAACATTCGGAATTTTAGCAACAGCATTAGTAGCATGCGGAAACAACTCAGCAAAATCAGAAAGCACAACAGAAGCTGCAAAAGCAGCAAAAGCAGAAGATAAAACAATTACAGTAGTAGCTTCACCAGCACCTCACGCTGAAATCTTAGAAGCCGCTAAACCAATCTTAGAAAAAGAAGGTTACAAATTAGAAATTAACATCGTAAACGACTACGTAACACCAAACAACATCGTTTACGGAGGAGATGCGGATGCAAACTACTTCCAACACACTCCATATCTTGATAAATTCAACAAAGAACATAACCAAGATTTAGTTTCTGTAGGGAACGTTCATATCGAACCAATGGCAATTTACTCTAAGAAATACAAATCAATAAAAGAATTACCAGACAACGCAGTGGTATATGCGTCAACAAACCCTGCTGAAGTAGGACGTTTCTTAAGCTTCTTCACAAAAGCTGGTTTAATTAAATTAAAAGAGGGTGTGAACCCTGTAACTGCTGGATTAAGCGACATTGCTGAAAATCCAAAGAATATCCAAATCAAAACAGAAATCGCACCTGAATTATTAGTATCAACATACGAAAACAATGAAGGGGATGCAGTAATCATCAACTCAAACTTCGCAATCGATGCTAAACTTTCACCAGTGAAAGATTCAATCGCTTTAGAAGATGAAAGCTCACCATACGCTAACTTAATCGCTGTAAAACCTGCTGACAAAGATAGCGCAAAAATCAAAGCGTTAATCAAAGTGTTACAAAGTGATGAAATCCGTAAATTCATCAGCGAAAAATATACAGATGGTTCTGTAATTCCTGCGAAATAATAAAAATAGTAAGAGAACAAGAGGAGTGGAAAGATGCAAAGCCAAAAGCCTTGTACTTTTCACTCCCTTTTAACATTAAGGAGTGAAACAATGATTCGAGTAGAGAACGTGTCCAAAACGTATACTGGGAAACAAGGCACGGTTGAAGCTGTAAAAGATGTCTCATTAGAGATTAGTAGAGGCGAAATTTTTGGAGTGATTGGTTTTTCAGGTGCGGGTAAAAGTACATTGATCCGTTTATTAAATGGACTTGAGACCGTTACAAGTGGTCATATTTATATTAATGAAAAAGACATTACAACCTTAAAACGCAAAGAGCTTTTAAAAGAACGCCAAAAAATCGCGATGATTTTCCAACATTTCAATCTTTTATGGTCGAGAACAGTCGAAGAAAACATTGCTTTTTCACTTGAAATTGCAGGCGTTCCAAAAGCCGAGCGTAAAGAAAAAGTAGCCGAATTAATCGATTTAGTTGGACTAACCGGACGTGAAAAATCTTATCCATCACAACTTTCTGGGGGACAAAAGCAAAGAGTCGGGATTGCCCGTGCGTTAGCCAACGAACCAGAAGTCCTTTTGTGTGATGAGGCAACGAGTGCACTTGACCCTAAGACAACAAAAGATATTTTGAAATTATTAGTAGAAATCAACCAAGAACTAGGGTTAACGATTGTGTTAATTACGCATGAAATGCATGTCGTTCGTCAAATTTGCCATCGTGTTGCTGTGATGGAAGAAGGACGAGTAGTGGAAAGCGGAGAAGTGATTGAAGTCTTCAAAAATCCACAACAACCAATCACAAAACAATTCGTGGGAGAAGAACGTGTGGAGGATGAAATCGATGAGGTCTTCCATCACCTTTCAACGTCCCTTCGCCCAGGGGTAGCGGTTCGTATTCAATATTTAGGCGACCGTACAGGAGATGCCGTATTATCTGAAGCGATTCGTAAACTAGATGCAACGGTATCGATTTTACAGGCAAAGGTAAACATTACGCAAAAAGGGATATTAGGAAGCATGATTATTTTGATTGAGGAAGAATCCTCAAAAGCAGAAGAAGTCATCGAATATCTCAAACAAGCAGAAATTATCGTGGAGGTGTTAGAGCATGTTTAATCTATTTTTAGCATCAGCAAGCCTAGATGAACTTTTCAGAGAAATGTTTTCGTTCGAGAATGTTGTATGGCCTGATGTCATTAAAGCCATCAATGAAACTCTCTATATGACCTTCATTCCAACGTTCTATGTATTTGTCATTGGATTAATTTTAGGACTCCTTCTTTTCTTAACAGGAAAGGGACGCAGTCTTGAAAACAAATGGGTTCATCTGATTTTAGGCGGAATCATTAATATTTTCCGTGCGATTCCATTTATCGTTTTACTAACACTATTGATGCCTTTTACAAAAGCCATCATGTCAACGATTGTAGGGCCTAAAGGGGCAATTCCAACATTGATTATCAGCGCTGCACCATTTTACGCGCGTCTAGTGGATATTGCGTTAAATGAAATCCCATCAGGAGTCATCGAGGCGGCAGAATCAATGGGGGCAAACACTCGTCAAATTATTACAAAAGTGCTTATTCCAGAATCACTTCCAGCACTTGTATCAGGAATTACGGTTACTGCCATTGCGTTAATCGGTTCTACTGCAGTAGCTGGTGTTATCGGTGCGGGTGGGTTAGGAAACTTAGCGTACCTCATTGGTTATACACGAAACAAAGTGGATATCATCTTTGTCGCTACAGTAGCCATCCTTATTTTGGTATTTATTATCCAAATTATTGGGGATAAAGCAGCAAAGACGATAGATAAGCGATAGGATGTGAGAAAAGGCGGTCATAGGCGATGACGGTTCGCAGGTTAGCCGCAAGGGACTGTTTACAGTCGTGCGGACTAACCTCGAAAGGCTTGAGCCTATGCCTTTTCGAACTCAACTACATAGGATGTGAGACATCGCGCTCAGAAATGGAACGTTGGACTCGAACGCCGAAAGGAACGTGAAACGTTCTGCGGACGTTTGAGGAAACGCACGCCATTTCTGCGATGGCGAGCTCAACTACAAGGATGTGAGGAAGAAAGACAGAAGCTAAGAATGAGTTCACGGTGTGAAGTCATTCTGCTTCGTCGTCATTCTCCCTTTATCTTCCATATTAAATTATGTAAAATAGCAATAGGCTTTTTGTCTATTGCTTATTTTATTGGAGTGTGATTAGATGTCAGGATTAACAGTAAGACTATATGAAGAGTATTTAGCAGATGTGTATAAAAATCGAAAAGCCGACCAAGGGCTCTTTATTAAATTGGTAGAAGAAATAGGAGAAGTGGCAGAGCAAATTAGTATTCGTGATGGCCGAAAAGCAGGGGCTACTGAAGAAGTAGAAAAAGAACTTGCAAAAGAACTAGCAGATGTCATCCATTATACGGTTGCAATTGCTGCAGTAAACGGCATTGATTTAGAAAAAGTCATCTTGGAAAAAGACCTCAGTGCCGCTATTAAATATAACCATACAACGAACTTAACGGAGTTTCTTCAAAAGACAGCAAAATACGACTAGTTTACAGCAAGAAAACACTTGCTTTCCACCCTTGTTTAGAGTACGATAGGACATGGAAAAGTAAGTGAAATGATGGGTACAGAAAGTTCTGATTGCTGAGAAAGAACCCCCGCTCTTTAACTGAACCTACCAAATAGGTGATTATGAAAATAATCCGGTGAAATCATCGTTATCAATGTTAAAGAGACATTTACAACGTAAGTGTAATTAAGGTGGTACCGCGAGTCATTCGTCCTTTTTTAGGGGAGTGGCTTTTTTTATTTCACAAAAAACGAAAAAGGAGTCAATCAGATGGCAGAAAAAACAAACTTACAAAGAGAAGATTTCTCTAAATGGTATATTCAAACCATTCAAAAAGCAGATTTAATGGACTATTCACCAGTGCGTGGATGTATGATTTTCAAACCAGACGGATATGAAATCTGGGAACATATTCAAGAGGAGTTCAACCGTCGTTTCAAAGAAGAAGGCATTCGTAATGCGTACTTCCCAATGTTAATTCCAGAAAGTTTCTTCACAAAAGAAGCTGACCATATTGAAGGATTCGCTCCTGAATTACCATGGGTGACAGAAGCAGCTGGTGAAAAATTAGAAGAACGTTTAGCGCTTCGTCCAACAAGTGAAACAATGATTGGAACAGCTTTTTCAAACTGGATCAATTCATACCGTGACCTTCCATATGAAATCAACCAATGGGCAAACGTATTCCGTTGGGAAAAGAAAACTTTACCATTCTTACGTACTTCAGAGTTCTTATGGCAAGAAGGACATACTGCACATGCAGATGAAGAAGATGCACGTCGCCGTACAATGAGAATGTTGGATATTTACAAAGAAGTCGTAGAAGGCGTATTAGCAGTGCCAGTTTACGAAGGACAAAAAACTGCTTCAGAACGTTTCGCAGGCGCGGTAGACACTTACTCAATCGAAGCGATGATGAAAGATGGTAAAGCTGTTCAAGCGGGAACTTCTCACTACATGGGAACAAAATTCGCTGAAGCGTTCGACATCAAATATTTAACAAAAGAAAACGAACACGTACACGCGCATACAACTTCATGGGGAGTATCTACTCGTTTAATCGGTTCATTAATCATGACTCACGGTGACGAACAAGGATTAGTATTACCTCCAAAAGTAGCTCCAACACAAGTAGTCTTAATTCCGGTTGGACCATGGAAGAAAAATCCAGCTATCTTAGAAAAATTAGAAAAGCTTCAAAAAGAATTGAAAGCTGCTGGATTACGCGTGAAGATTGACGACACTGACAACTCACCAGGATTCAAATTCAATGAGTGGGAATTACGTGGCGTTCCAATGCGTATCGAATGCGGACCTCGCGATTTAGAAAACAATCAAGTGATGACAAAAATGCGTGACTTAGATGAAAAAGTAGCAGTTGGATTCGATGGATTAGTAGATAGAATCTTAGCAGAATTAGATACAATGCAAGGCCGTCTGTTAGAAACAGCTCGTGCGATGCGTGCTTCTAACGAACATACAAATATTGATACTTTAGATGAGTTAAAAGCTCATATCGAAGCAAAACGTGAAGCTGGCGAAGTACCTGGTTGGGTATTAGTTGGTTGGGATGGAACAGAAGAAAGCGAAGCGAAAATCAAAGAAGAAACAGGCTTCACAACTCGTAACATTCCATTTAACGCTCCAGTGAAAAAAGAAAAATGCATCGTAACTGGTAAACCAGCCGTTCATACGGTTTGGATTGCTCGTGCATATTAATCGATTAGGAACTAGTTGGTAGGAGGACAAGATTATGAAAATCAATAAGGCCATTCAAGAGTTTGTAGATAGTGCGATTGCTTCAGGGTATGTTTCAAAAGAAGACCGTTACTATTTATTAAATCGCGTGCTTTATTTAGTGGGAGAAGAATCTTTTGAAAGTTCGAAAGAGGTGGAGCAACCTTCTTTATTAGATGCGATGGCAAACTTAGTGGAAGCTGCCGTTGAAAGTGGGAAGATTGAAAACGACTCTGACGAACGCGACTGGTTGGAACAAGAGTTAATGAACCTTGTGATTCCAAAGCCTTCTGAATTGAATCGTCTATTCTGGGATAAATACGAAGAAGGACCTAAAGTTGCGACCGATGCGTTTTACAAAATCGCACTCGATTTAAACTTAATTAAGGTGAAGGATATCGCTAAAAATATTTCCTTTAATGGGGAAACAGAGTATGGCGATTTAGAAATCACGATTAACTTATCGAAACCAGAAAAAACAAAAGAAGAAATTATCAAAGCGGCGCAATCGAAGGATTTCAATTATCCTGCCAACCGTCTTTGCTTTGAAAACGTGGGCTACCATGGTCGTATCAACTGGCCAGGTCGCGCTAACCACCGTATTGTCGGAATGGAACTTGGCGGAGAGTCTTGGGGGTATCACTATTCTCCATATGCTTATTATTCTGAGCATGCCATTTTCTTGTCTGAAAACCTAGAACCAATGAAAGTGGACGAGGGAGCGTTTAGCCGACTCCTTGAAATCGTGACACAATTCCCTCATTATTTTGTAGGGTCAAACGCAGGACTTCCAATTGTTGGAGGATCGATTTTAAGCCATAACCACTATCAAGGAGGACGTTACGTATTCCCAATGAACCGTGCTAAAGTCTTGGAAACTGGGATTTCTAAGAAATTTGACACTGTTGAGATTGAACGTCTTTACTGGCCACTTTCTGCGCTTCGTCTTCGTGGGAATAACCGTGAGGAAGTATTTGAAGTGGCGGTTGATATTCTAAAAGCATGGGAAAACTACGAAAACAAAGATCTTGACATCTTACGTGAATCAAATGGTGAACCACATAATGCGATTACACCAATTGTGCGCCGTCAAGGAGATGCGTATGAGTTTGATTTAGTATTACGTAACAACCGTACAACAGAGGAGTTCCCTGATGGAATTTTCCACCCACATGCGGATGTACAACATATTAAAAAAGAAAATATTGGTTTAATTGAAGTAATGGGGCTTGCGATTTTACCACCACGTCTTGAACGTGAACTTCGCGAAGTGAGAGACTATCTCGTTGGAGAAGGAAGTCTTGAAGCTGTTGCAGAAATTCACCAAGAATGGGCGAAAGAATTAAAAGCACAAGCGCCAATCAAAGAGACTGTAGACGCATTTTTACAAAAAGCGGTTAGTGCAAAATTCTGCCGCGTGTTAGAATATGCAGGCGTCTTTAAACAAACAAAAGAAGGCCAAGAAGCATTCAGCGCCTTCATGCATGAATTTACGAAATAGTTAGAAAGGAAGTGCCGTATGACAATCCTCGCACTAGATACATCGAATAAGACATTATCGGTCGCTGTAGAACTGACAGACGGTACCATTATTGAACAAACGATTGAGAACACGTTGCAACATAGTGTTCTTCTCATGCCAACCATTGAAGCTGTTTTTAAAGAAGCCGGCATTACAGCAAAAGACTTAACGAAGATTGTTGTTGCTGAAGGCCCTGGTTCTTATACAGGACTTCGAATTGGCGTAACCGTTGCAAAAACACTTGCGAAGAGTCTGGGGATTCCACTTGTTGGCGTCTCCAGTCTCGACGTCTTTTTACCGACCCTTGCTTTGAAAGTGGAAGTGGGTGAAGTCGTTGTGCCGTTTTTTGATGCTAGACGCGGAAATATTTTCGCAGTAGGCTATCAAAAGACTGACGAAGGCTTAAAAAAGGTGATCGCGGAACAACATATTTCATGGGATGATTTCTTGAAAGTGTTGCCGGAACATGCAGCGGGAGTGACTTTTGTAGGACAATTACAGTCGATTACAAAAGAAGCAATCGACGGAAAAGGAGCGAGTGAGGCGAAGTGGCTTGAAACAAGTGACGCTATCCCTCACGCAACATCGCTTATCGAATTAGGAAGAAATAAGGAAGCTGTTGACGCGGACGTCTTCGTCCCAATGTACTTGAAACTGGCAGAAGCAGAAGAAAATTGGCAAGCTGAGCATCCTTTAGAAAAGGGGTCAGTGTATGTGGAACGAGTTTAAAGAACGATTCATGCAGTGGTTTGAAAAAATCAAAGCACTGTTTTTAGAAGAAACGCAACAGATGGATCCGATTCGCGACCAGTTTGAGAAGTTTGAAAAAAGAGTGATTCTTGGAAACGGGGCGCAGGCCAAAATCAGAATCGGTCTTCCAGAAGATGCCACTCGTATTTTTGAAGTGGAAAAAGCAGCCTATGACGGAGAGTCTCCATGGGCAAAGGATGTTCTTGAAAAAGACGTCGCACATAATCCAGCTGCCATTTATATTGTGCTGGAAGTGGAAGAGGAAATCGTCGGTTTCATCGGAGCGAGAACGACAGAGGGAACAGATTTACATATTACGAATGTTGCTGTACTACACGATTATCGCTTCTTGAATGTCGCAACTTTATTATTGAAAGCATTAGAAAAAATCGCCCGCGCGCTCGACAAGAAAGAAATTACGCTCGAAGCCCGCGTGTCGAATACAAAAGCTATTAAGCTCTATCGTAAAAATGGATACGAGGTTGTTGGTACAAAGGAAAATTACTATACCCCTGAAAATGAAGATGCCGTGGAAATGCTCTATGCATTACCGCCAAAAACGCCGTCTTCATTCCATTCATCAGAGTATTCATTTACAAGATTACATCCAGCTGATTTAGCGATGGCAGAGGCGTTAGTGGCGTTAGTGCAAGAAAATTACGAGCATCCAAATAATTGGAGTGCCGAGAGTTTCCTTGCCGATTTAGAAAATCCAACAAACACGTATTACGGAGTATGGATGCAACGCCAACTAGTCGGATTCCTTGGAGTCCAAAGCGTGTTGGACGAAGCAACGGTTACGAATGTCGTGATTGCAAAAGACTATCAAGGTAAAGGTCTCGCGCAACGTTTATGGCAAATGGCCTTATACGATTTGAAGCAAAAAGACGTGAAAGTTGTTTTCCTAGAAGTACGCGAAAGCAACAAGCGTGCACAATATTTATATGAAATTCTTGGGTTCGAAGCCTTCCATACGAGAAGCGATTATTACAGTGACCCAGTTGAAGATGCGATTGAATATCGCTTAGAAATTGAACAAAGATAGGAGGAGCAATATGAAAGAAACATTGATTCTAGCAATTGAAAGTAGTTGTGATGAGACAAGTGCAGCCGTGATTCAAAACGGCAATACCATCCTTTCAAATATTGTAGCCTCTCAAATTAAAAGTCATATGCGTTTTGGTGGAGTTGTGCCAGAAATTGCTAGCCGCCATCACGTTGAACAAATTACACAAGTCATCGACGAAGCCCTTGCAAAAGCAGGTAAAACGTTGGATGAAATGGACGCCATCGCGGTGACGTATGGTCCAGGACTTGTAGGAGCCCTTCTCATTGGGATTTCCGCAGCAAAAGCCTTGGCACTTGCGAGTGGAAAACCACTGATAGCAGTGAACCATATGGCAGGACACATATACGCCAACCAACTCGTGGAACCTTTGCAATTTCCTCTAATGGCGCTTGTAGTAAGTGGTGGGCATACAGAACTTGTGTATATGCCAGAAGATGGCCAGTTCCAAATTATCGGTGAAACAAGAGATGATGCCGCAGGGGAAGCGTACGACAAGATTGGTCGCATTCTGAACTTGCCATATCCTGGTGGAAAGAAAATGGACGAACTAGCTCATCTAGGAACGGACACTTATGATTTCCCACGTGCGATGATTCATGAAGACCACTTCGATTTTAGTTTTAGTGGATTGAAATCGGCGGTCATCAATCGTGTGCATAACGCCAAACAAAAAGGCGAAGAGATTGTCCCTGAAGATTTAGCCGCAAGTTTCCAAGCCAGTGTCGTAGAAGTACTTGTCGAAAAAACAAGACGCGCGCTTGAAGCGTATCCTGTAAAACAATTCGTGTTAGCAGGAGGAGTGGCAGCTAATAAGGGCCTTCGTACAGCGATGACGCAGATGATGGAAGAAAACTACCCAGCAGTCACATTTTCCATTCCGCCATTATCTCTTTGCGGGGATAATGCGGCGATGATCGGTGCTGCAGCCTATACAAAATACATGCAAAAAGACTTTGCAAATATGGATTTAAACGCAATTCCCGGACTTGAATTAGGGGATGAATAAAACTATTGCAAATTCAATTTGAGCATGTTATTATATTCGTGTTGCATTATGCATGCGAAAATAAATAACTCTGGATTAGCAAATAATTCAGGGCAGGAGGAATAGAAATGAAACAAGGAATTCACCCAGAATATCGTCCAGTAGTTTTCATGGATACAACTACAGGATTCAAATTCTTATCAGGTTCAACAAAGACTTCAAGTGAAACAGTTGTATGGGAAGACGGAAACGAATACCCATTACTACGTGTGGAAATCACTTCTGATTCTCACCCATTCTACACAGGTCGTCAAAAATTCACTCAAGCAGACGGACGTGTGGATCGTTTCAACAAAAAATACGGTCTCAAATAAGAACTTTACAAACTCTCTCACTTCGAGAGAGTTTTTTTGTGCGTAAAATTCAGTAATAACCGCCAAGGGCGGCGATTATGGTGTTAGGGCAGATGGTGTGAAAAAGAGAATTCTTATTATCAGCCATTGTTTATTGAAACAAAATAGCGGGATACCGGAGAAAGCCTCGAAGTCTTTCTCCTTCGAAGCCTCAAACAAGCCGTAATGGATAAA
>CAKPVL010000013.1 GCA_934193545.1 uncultured Granulicatella sp.
TCCTTTATAAAAATTGTTACTAATAATAGCACATTTATTTCATTTCGAATTGTATCATTATACCGTTATAAGTCAAGTTACAACTGATATTTAATCACAAAAAGAACACTTCACCCAAAAAAGCTTGCATTTACGCGCAAAAACACGTACTGTAAAGATACAATTTTAGAGGAGGCATCCATCATGAAATGGACAACTGAAAAGAGATATAAAAGGTATGAAGATTGGTCAGAGGCTGAAAAAGATCAATTAAAGTCTACAATGGAAAAATCCCCTTGGAGAGCGAAATACCATGTAGAACCATCTAGCGGATTATTAAATGATCCAAATGGTTTTTCATATTTTGATGGCAAATGGATTTTATTCTACCAAAACTTTCCTTTTGGTGCTGCTCATGGTTTAAAATCATGGGTACAACTAGAAAGTGATAATCTTGTGACCTTTAAAGAAACTGGAGTCAAGGTACTACCAGATACTCCACTCGATAGTCATGGTGCGTATTCAGGAAGCGCAATGCAATTTGGTGATCAATTGTTTCTATTTTATACAGGAAATGTGAGAGATGAAAATTGGGTTCGCCACCCTTACCAATTAGGGGCACTGATGGATAAAGACGGCCATATTGAAAAACTTGGAAAAGATTTGATTCCACAACCAAGTGATGCTACAGATCACTTTAGAGACCCGCAAATTTTCCAATACAAAGATAACTTTTACGCAATTGTAGGTGGTCAAAACCTAGATAAAAAAGGGTTCGTTCGACTCTACCGAGCTGTTAATAACGATTATACAAATTGGGAAGAAATTGGAAATCTAGATTTTAAGAATGACAATACCGCATATATGATGGAATGTCCGAACTTAGTATTCGTAGATGACAAACCCGTACTCATTTACTGCCCTCAAGGATTAGATAAAGACGTTTTCCACTACGATAATGTTTATCCAAACTTATATAAAATCGGTGAAACATTCGACCCAGAAAATGCGACAATCACACCCGTTTCTGATCTCCATCAATTAGATTACGGTTTTGACGTCTATGCAACTCAAGCGTTTAACGCACCAGACGGCCGTGCGCTTTGCATTAGCTGGCTTGGATTACCGGATGTTTCTTACCCTAGCGATATATACGAACACCAAGGGATCTTATCATTAGTGAAAGAACTTTCCATTAAAGATGGTAAGTTATATCAAACTCCAGTAAAAGGAATCGAAAAACTTCGTCAATCTTCCCTTCCGTTTAATAAATATATTAAAAACACATCAAATTGCTACGAGTTAAACCTTAAATTAGAACGCGAAATGATTCATGAACTTGTTCTATTCTCAGACAAGGATGGCAATGGACTATCCCTCATCTTTAATCTTGTAGATGGTGAGGTAGTCGTTGACCGTAGTAAAGTTGGAGAAGCCTTTGCTACAGAATATAGTAGTGTTCGTACAGCACCAATTGCTCCCGCAGACACTACAGCGCGTATTTTTATTGATAATTCTGTCTTTGAAATCTTTATTAATGATGGAGAAATGGTCTTTTCTGGTCGTGTCTTCCCTCGCGCGGATCAAACACATATTTCAATCTTACAAGGTGATCCAACAGGGGTCTATTATCCACTGCTTTCATTTACAAATCCAAACTAAAAAAAGAAGATCCGATAGGATCTTCTTTTTTTATGCTTCTACTAGTCGGTGAATCCATTTTCCAGAAAAGACTCTTCGTAATCCAATAAAGGCTTTACATAACTCTTCAGCACCAGCACAGATAACAACTAATTGTACTGGGAAGTGCCATACTGCGGCAGCAAGTAACGCTAAAGGCACACCAATCAGCCAAACGCAAGCCATTTCGAGTTTCATGCCGTACTGCGTATCTCCACCACCTCGAAGAATCCCCACCAAGATAATTGAGTTTAATGTTTTAAATACGAAAATCACACCCATAATTTGGAGTAATTGTTGACCGATAAGGAACACTTCAGGACTTAGATGAGCAAACATCAATAGTGTCCAATGTGGTGTTAGGCTTTGAATACCACCAATGACCACTCCAACAACAAGAGAAATCGTAACAAAGCGTTTTGCTTCTTTTTGCGCTTGTTCGACTTCATTTCGTCCCACTCGGTTTCCAAGCATAATACTACAGCTACTACCAATTCCTCGAACAAGAATAAAGGAAAGGTTTTGCACGGCAACCGCCACTTGAATCGCTGCTGTCGCTTGTGTTCCAACCATAGCGTATGCTGTATTATAGAACACTTGTCCAAGAGCCCAGAACGTTTCATTAATAATAACTGGATAAGTTGTAATCCAATAATTCATCCATAAGCCTTTTGAAATATGATGCCAATAGCGACCGATTGGTAGTCGGATTGGTCCACTGTATGAAAATACCACACCAAAAAGAACACTCACTTCAACAACACGAGCGATTAATGTCGCTACTGCTGCACCTACAACACCAAGAGCAGGTGCACCGAATTTCCCAAAAATAAATACATAGTTAAAGACGGCATTCGTCACAAAGCTACAAATTGTTGCAATAAGAGGAACCTTTGGACTTCCTGTCGTACGAAGAGCGTTTGTCATCGCAAAACTCCACGCTGTAAATACATAACTTAAAGCAGCCACACGTAAGTAATCCCCGCCGGCCTGAATCACCAGTGGATCTTTAGTGAATATCTGTAAGATTTCATACGGGAACAATACCCCAAGAAGCATGAACACAACGCTGACAACTGTTGATAAAATCAGTGACATTTGATTGACTTCTTGAACCTTTTGCGTATTTTTAATTCCCCAATATTGTGAGAAAAGCACTGCAGAACCAGTGTGAATCCCAAAGCAAATTAACGTAAATAAGAAAAATACTTGGTTTGCAAGACCTACGCCCGCGATACTAGCATCTCCAAGAGAGGAAATCATAATTGTATCTAGCGTATTCAAAAATGACGTTAATAAGCTTTGTAGCGATACCGGAATTGCGATTGCAAGCATTTGTCTATAAAAATGTTTGTTTTCTTTTTCCATTACTATCTCCTTTCTTTGAAATTAAAAGGGCGCTATTAACGCCCTTTTACAACTCATTATTTTTCTTCTTCATTAAGGTTTAGAACTGACATGAAGGCTTCTTGTGGTACTTCAACAGAACCCACTTGCTTCATACGTTTCTTCCCTTCTTTTTGTTTCTCTAACAGTTTACGTTTACGAGAAATATCCCCACCGTAACATTTTGCAAGTACGTTTTTACGCAATGCTTTAATGTTTGTACGAGATAAAATCTTATTCCCAATCGCTGCTTGAATTGGAACTTCGAATTGTTGACGAGGAATAAGTTTTCTAAGTTTTTCTGTAATTGCCTTACCACGATTATAAGCAAATTCCTTATGCACAATAATACTTAAGGCATCGACTACTTCACCATTTAACATGATATCCATCTTCACAAGGTTGCTTGCACGATATCCGATTAAATCGTAATCAAGAGACGCATATCCTTTTGTGCTTGATTTTAATGAATCAAAGAAATCAAAGATGATTTCAGACAGTGGCATTTCGTAAATCACGTTAACACGGTACTCATCTAGATAATCCATTGTCACAAACGTTCCACGCTTACGTTGGCAAATATCCATTACGCTACCTACGTATTCATTCGGTACCATGATAGATGCTTTTACGTAAGGTTCTTCGATGGATTGTACACTTGATTGGTCTGGCATTTCAGCAGGGTTTGAAACCACCACTTCTGTGCCATCAGTCTTTTGTACATGATAAATTACAGACGGAGCTGTTGTAATCAAATCTAAGTCAAATTCACGCTCTAAACGTTCTTGAATAACGTCCATATGGAGTAATCCTAAGAATCCACAACGGAAACCAAATCCAAGTGCTTGTGATGTTTCTGCTTCGAATTGAAGCGCAGCATCATTTAACTGTAATTTTTCTAACGCATCACGTAAGTCATTATATTTCGATGAATCGATTGGATATAAACCACAGTATACCATCGGATTCATTTTACGATATCCGTCTAACGGTTCAGCTGCAGGATTGTTGGCTAAAGTAACAGTATCCCCTACACGAGTATCTTGGATAGTCTTGATGGAAGCAGTGATATAACCAACATCCCCAACCATTAAGTAATCACGGCTGATTGGTTTTGGAGAGAAAATACCTACATCCACAACATCAAAAGTCTTTCCATTACTCATTAATTGAATCTTATCGCCAGGTTTAACAATACCGTTTTGAATACGGACATTTAAGACAACCCCACGATACGCATCATAGACTGAGTCAAAAATCAGCGCTTGTAATGGTGCTTCTAAGTCTCCAGTTGGTGCAGGAACCTTTTCTACAATTTGTTCTAAGATTTCTGGAATCCCAATCCCAACTTTAGCACTGGCAAGAACAGCATCACTGGCATCAATTCCAATAACATCTTCTATTTCCGTACGAACACGTTCTGGGTCCGCTGCAGGAAGGTCAATCTTATTGATAACTGGTATGATTTCTAAGTCGTTATCGATGGCTAAATACACATTCGCTAATGTTTGTGCTTCAATCCCTTGAGCAGCATCTACGACAAGAATCGCACCTTCACAGGCTGCTAAACTTCGTGATACTTCATAAGAGAAGTCCACGTGACCTGGAGTGTCGATTAAGTGGAAAATATATTCCGTACCGTCTTTTGCGTCATATGTTAATTCAACGGCGTTTAATTTAATTGTAATCCCACGTTCTCTTTCAAGATCCATTGAGTCTAATAATTGGTCTTGCATTTCGCGGTCAGCAACAGTATCAGTCGCTTGCAAAATACGATCGGCCAACGTTGACTTCCCGTGGTCGATATGCGCAATAATCGAGAAGTTTCGAATGCGCTTCTGTCTTTCTTTCATTTCTTCTAAATTCATGAATAACTCCTTAATACACTACTACATTAAAATTCAAATCATTCTATCAAACTACAATAATAATGGCAAGAACAATTCAGCTAAGTATAAGAAAATAAAGAATCCTAATACATCTGTTGCTGTTGTTACAAAAATCGTTGATGAAATGGCTGGGTCTAGATTTAGTTTCTTCAAAAGTAAAGGTACGAAGAATCCGAAGAATGCCCCTACCATTAAGTTCATTGCCATCGCTAAAATTACGATAATCGATAAGAAAAAGTTTTGATATGGGATGTATAGCGCAATCGCTGCAAAAATCCCTGTGATAATTCCGTTGACTAATCCAAGCCAAATCTCATTTAATACATACTTTTTGTCTTTTTCCCACGTTAATTGACCAATTGCAACCTCTTGGATCACGAGTGCTAATGTTTGAGAAGCTGAGTTCCCACCCATCCCGGTAATAATAGGCATCGCGACCGCGAGAACTACTACTTGTTCAATCGTGTCTTGGAATAAACCGACAACCGCACTCGCCATAAAGGCAGTAATTAAGTTAATTAGTAGCCAAGGTGTCCGTTTGCGAATCGATTCTTTAAAAGGTCCACCGATTCGTTCTGTTCCTTCAACCCCGCTGATTAATAACATATCTTCGTGGTGCTCTTCTTGCAAGACGTGAACGATATCATCGATTGTGATGATCCCAAGTAACACATTTTGCTTATTGACTACAGGTACAACAGATAAGTCATACTTTGTTGAGATACGAGCCACTTCTTCTTGGTCTTCTTCTGGTAAAACAGAGATGATATTCGTATGCATAACATCATGCAAACTCTCGTCTAAATCATGCGTAAATAAATCGCGAATATCAATCCAACCAATTAATTTACGTTGTAAACTCGTCACAAAAATAATGTTAATAACCTCTGAGTTTGGAGAAATCTCTCTTAATTTAGATAATGTTTCTTCAACGGTTAAGTGTTCTTTTACCGTAATGTACTCAGTGGTCATAATCCCTCCGGCAGTATCCGGAGCGTAATTTAACATCGTTTGGATATCATCTTGAGAACTTTGTTTCATCATATTGATGTAACGTTTACGGATTCCAACAGGTAAATTTCCTAAAATATCCACGACATCATCGTTTGACATTTGTTGGAATAGTAAAGCTACCCGTCTAAATGGGAGTTTCTCAAGCATTCGTAATTGAAATTCAGGTTCAGCAACTTCTAAGATTGAAGCTAATCTGGTATTTGAGATAGAGAACATGAAATTCTTTAAAACATCATCATCGACTTCTTCTAACGCCAAGGCGATATCAATCGGATAATTCTCATTAAAAAGCTCTCTAATTTTCTTTACGTCTTTATTCGACACAATTAAAGCAATATTATCTTTCATGACTCTTCTCCTTTCTTTTCCAATAGTACTAGTATAGCATAATTACCGTTCTATCAACAATTCACAAGTAGAAAAAGTTACGTTATAATATAAGAAAATCACTTAGGAGGTTTCCTATGAAAACGAAAGAAGAATGGATTAAAGAATTAGACTTAGAACCACATGTGGAAGGTGGTTATTTCAGACAGACATATAAAGCAATTGAAACAGTAGAATTACCTGATGGGCGGATTCGTTCACTCTCTACCTCAATTTTGTTTTTATTAACAAATCAAAACCCATCTCATTTCCATTTACTTTCTTCTGATGAAATCTGGTATTATCACTACGGTCATGGCCTTACCGTACATATGATTCATCCCGATGGTACATACGAAGCCGTTGAAATTGGACCTGGAAACGGACAAAAGCTCCAATTTACGGTTCCTGCTGGAGTCGTCTTTGGATCTACCATTGAATCGGACAACGAAGAAGACTTTGCGATTGTGAGTTGCAGCGTCACTCCAGGTTTTGAATACGAAGACTTCAAACTCTATACACAAGACGAATTATTAGAAAAGTATCCTGAGCACGAAGAAATTATTCGTCGTCTTGCTGTTACTTCAAAATAAGCAAAAAAAGAACTTAGCAATTTGACTGCTAAGTTCTTTTTCTATTTATTCAAATGTATCTTTAAAGGCATTCTTCATTTTGTCAAAGAAGTTTTCTTCTCCATTATGAAGTTCTGTTCCTTCCTCACTCGCAAATACTTGTAACGCTTGTCTTTGCTTATCTGTTAGTTTTTTAGGAGTATCTACGATGACTTCTACATGTTGGTCACCGTTTCCTGTTCCGCGAAGTTTTGGAGCACCTTTTCCACGTAAACGTAAAATTGTTCCTGATTGTGTTCCAGCAGGTACTTTTAATTTCACTTTACCGTGAACAGTTGGTACATCCACTTCGTCACCAAGAGCAGCTTGAGCAAAGTTTACATGAAGTTGATAGTAAATATCTGCTCCTTGACGCTTAAATGTCTTACTTTGTCCAACACGGAAGATGACATAGAGGTCACCATAAGGGCCACCATTGAAACCAACTTCCCCTTGGCCTTGAAGACGCATTTGATTTCCATCTTCAACCCCAGCAGGGACTTTTACTTTCACTTTATGCGTTTCATCTACTTGACCATGACCGTGACAGGTTGTACATTTTTCTTTAATTTCTTGTCCTGTACCATGACACACATCACAGGTTGTTTGGCTCATCATACGACCGAATGGTGTATTTCTTTCAACGTTAATCACACCTGCACCATGACATTTTGAACATGTTGTAGGATGTGTACCAGGTTTAGCGCCAGTACCATGACAGGTTTGACATTCGTCACTGCGGTGGTAATGAATTATTTCTTCTTTACCAAAAATAGCTTCTTCAAATGTTAAATCCATGACATATTGAAGGTCGGCCCCTTGACGCGGCATATTCGCACGGTCTGCACGACTGCCTCCGCCACCGAAGAAACTACTAAAGATATCTTCGAATCCGCCTGTAAAGTTTCCACTACCGCCGAAACCTCCAAATCCATCAAATCCACCACCGAATCCGCCTCCACTGAATCCAGAATTTGGATCGTAAGAAGCATGTCCGTATTGGTCATACGCTGCACGCTTTTGCGCATCTCCTAGGATTTCATAAGCTTCAGCGATTTCTTTAAACTTTTCATCCGCTCCAGGTTCTTTATTAATATCTGGATGGTATTTTTTAGATAGTTTACGATAAGCTTTCTTAATATCTGCTTCAGAGGCATCTTTGGATACGCCTAAAATTTCATATAAATCTCTTTTGGCCACTGAATTGCCCCTCCTTTTCTTTCATAGTTTACAAAGGATATGGGCGTAAGGCCACTAAGTAGTCTTACACCCTATCATTTTAGCAAATATTAGTCTACTTCTTCGAAGTCAGCGTCTACAACGCCATCGTTATTTGAAGATGCTTGTTCTGTTGGACCTTCTTGAGAAGCACCAGCTGCTTGTTGAGCTGCAGCTGCTTGTTCGTAAAGTTTAACAGTTAAGTTTTGTACTACTTCATTTAAAGCGTCACGTTTTACTTTCATTGCTTCTAGGTCGTTTGCTTCTACAGCTGCTTTTAATTCGTCACGAGCTGCTTCTGCTTTTTGAACGTCGCTAGCATCTACTTTACCTTCTAAATCTTTCAATGTTTTATCAACAGTGAAGATTAATTGGTCAACTTCGTTACGTAAATCTACTTCTTCTTTACGTTTTTTATCTGCTTCAGCATTTGCTTCTGCATCTTTTACCATACGTTCGATTTCTTCGTCTGATAAACCTGAAGAAGATTTGATTGTAATAGCTTGTTCTTTACCAGTTCCTAAATCTTTAGCACGAACATTTACAATACCGTTTTTATCGATATCGAATGTTACTTCGATTTGTGGCACACCACGAGGAGCAGCTGGAATATCTGTTAATTGGAAGCGACCCAAAGTTTTATTGTCTGCTGCCATTGGACGTTCACCTTGTAAAACGTGTACGTCTACTGCTGGTTGGTTATCAGCTGCAGTTGAGAATACTTGTGATTTGCTTGTTGGGATTGTAGTGTTACGATCGATTAATTTAGTGAACACGCCACCCATTGTTTCAATACCAAGTGATAATGGTGTTACGTCTAATAATACGATATCTTTCACATCACCAGAGATAACCCCACCTTGGATTGCAGCACCCATCGCTACTACTTCGTCTGGGTTTACTGATTTGTTAGGTTCTTTACCAGTTTCGTTACGAACAGCTTCAACAACTGCTGGAATACGAGTTGATCCACCAACTAATAATACTTGGTCGATATCTGAAGCTGTTAAACCTGCGTCAGCTAATGCACGACGAACTGGTTCTTTTGTACGTTCTACTAAATCATGAGTTAATTGATCAAATTTAGCACGAGTTAATGTTACTTCTAAGTGTAATGGACCAGCTGCACCAGCAGAAATGAATGGTAAGCTGATTTGAGTTTGAGATACACCTGATAAGTCTTTTTTAGCTTTTTCAGCAGCATCTTTCAAACGTTGCATTGCCATTTTATCGCTTGATAAATCAATACCGTTATCACGTTGGAATTCTTCTACTAAGAAATCAATGATTTTTTGGTCGAAGTCATCCCCACCAAGATGGTTGTCACCAGCTGTTGATAATACGTCGAATACACCGTCTCCTAATTCAAGGATTGATACGTCGAATGTACCACCACCAAGGTCGAATACTAAGATTTTTTCTTCGTGGTCCACTTTATCAAGACCATATGCAAGAGCTGCTGCTGTTGGTTCGTTAACGATACGTTCCACTTCTAAACCAGCGATACGACCAGCGTCTTTAGTTGCTTGACGTTGTGCGTCGTTGAAGTATGCAGGTACAGTAATAACTGCTTTGTCTACTTTTTCTCCAAGATATTCTTCAGCATATCCTTTTAAATATTGTAGGATCATTGCTGAAATTTCTTGAGGTGTATAAGATTTTCCTTCGATTTCTACTTTATATCCTGTTTCGCCCATGTGACGTTTGATAGATGCAATTGTATTTGGGTTTGTTACAGCTTGACGTTTTGCAACTTCACCTACTTGGATTTCTCCATTTTTGAACGCTACAACAGATGGTGTTGTACGGTTTCCTTCTGGGTTTGCAATAATTTTTGCTTCGTTACCTTCTAAAACAGCAACTGCTGAGTTTGTTGTTCCTAAGTCAATACCAATAATTTTACTCATATTTAATTCACTCCTATTATTTATAATATTGTTTTAAGTTTCGTCTTCTTATTGTGATACGATGACCATTGCTGGTCGTAATACTCGATCTTTTAATTTGTATCCTTTTTGATACACTTGTACCACGCGGTCTGCTTCTTGCCCTTCCTCAACAGGAACGGTTTGAACAGCGTGATGTAAAGTTGGATCGAATGGTTGGTTTAAGGCTTCAATTTCTTCGATGCCTTCTTCTTTTAGTGCATAAAGGAAACCTTCATACACCATCTCAACCCCTTTTTTAAGGTTTTGAGCTTCTTCTGATTCACTTGGAGAAGCGATTGCTCTCTCAAGGTTATCAATCACATTTAATAAGTTTTGCGCAAGACTTTGACTGCGATATTTTGCAGCATCTTGTCTTTCTTTTGCGTTTCTCTTTTGGATATTCGAGATTTCAGCAGAGAGTCGATATACTTGATCGTTCAACTTCTCTACTTCTTGTTGTAATTTCTCTTCATTCGTAAGTTCTGTTGTGGTTTCTTCAGTAACTTCTTCTTGAGGAGCTTCATCTGCAACAATTTTTTCTTCTTTTAATTCTTCTTTATTGAGTTGTTCATTTGTTTCCAAGATTTCATCTCCTTACTCTATAAGTTACGATAATAATCTTCTATCGTGGTTGCTAACTCTTCCCTGAGTCCTTTTACAATTGATAATACATTCGAATACGGCATATTCTTTGGTCCAAGAAGCGCAATCAGTCCTGTATCTTGGTTTGGAGTTTCGTAACTAGCAGTTACCAAACTAAAGTCACCAAGTAACGGATGATCCATTTCTGACCCGAGCCTAATTTGAATATCTTGATGATCATTGGTTACTAATTGATGTAACTTCGACTGATCATCCATCAATTGATAAATTCCTTTGAGTTGATCCACATTAGCGTGATGATCAAAGTAATTTAACAAATATCTTCTTCCTGCTACATGCATTCGATCATTTTCGAAACGATTCATCATTTCTTGAATCACTTTGACGATTTGAATTTGTGAATTCATATAGCGATTCATAAGGATTGGAAGATCCGTTTTTAATCGTTTAGCAACGATATCTAGCGGTACTCCAATTAATTCATCATTAATGATGCGAACCACTTTCTCTAAATCACTATCGTCAATAGTTCCCGGAATTGTATAGACTTTATTTTCTACCAAACCATTACTGATAACAACGATTGCCATCACTTGATTTGGATTAAGGCGAACAAGTCTAAATCCCGATAACGTGGCAGTTTTCACTTCCGGTCCAAAAGAAATTGCGGTGTAGTTTGTTAATGTTGCTAGTATGTCAGCAGATAAACGAAATACATCTTGAATCTCTAATGTTGACTGTTGGAAAACTTCACGAATTTGATTTCGAACGCTTAAAGAAACAGGTTGCTTTTGTCTAGGTAGAATATTATCGATGTAGTAACGATATCCTTTATTAGAAGGAACACGTCCAGAAGAAGTATGGTTCTTTTCAAGATATCCCATCTCTTCCAGCTTCATCATCTCGTTACGAATTGTTGCTGAACTAAAAGGTAATTCTGCAACTTCCATCAACTTCTTCGACCCGACAGGCTCCAAAGTTTCCGTATATAATTGTATGATTAATTGTAAGATTAGCAATTGTCTATTGGTTAACATCATAGTCACCTCTCTTTAGCACTTGACTAAGACGAGTGCTAACCACATTTATAATTTAACACATTGGTCAAATTAAGTCAATATAAAAATACTAGGACTTTAGACTGATTTTTTGAAGGTTTTGTACTACAACTATTGCCGTAGATAAGGCATTTCTACTATATATTGAATGTCTTTTGGTTTTCCTTTATAATTTTTTTATAGAATAATCTATAAGTTTATAGAAAGGAACATCAAAATGAAGCTTAAACATTTCACACTTGCTTTTCTTTCAGTTTTCCTATTTGGCTTCTTTTTCTATAACAGCTCTATAAAAGCTGCTGAAAGTCAAACTGTTAATGTAACTACGGTAGATATAGATACATTAACCCCAACTGAATTAAGCAATATGATAAATGGTACTCCTTCTGGATCGGTTTCTTCGAACGCTACTGTAAAACTAGTTTATAAGAAGAAAGCATGTCCTGTTGATAAGCCAACATTACCAAATACTGGGGTTACAAGTAACTTAGCAGCAATCATTTTCGGTTCACTGCTATTAGTTTCTAGCTTACTTTTAGTTAAGTCTTCTAAAGGAAGAAAATTAATCATACTCTTCGTATTAGGTGGCACAAGTATTGCGCTAGCAACTCCTGCAATTGCTTCGACAATTGAAGTAATTGGTGAAACTAAACTGTTTTCTATTTCAGCTTTGAATGATATTACTATTCCAGAAATTGAGTGCTACGAGTATGTTGGTTACATTATACCTACTGTAGAAACGACAACTGTTGAGTCAACAACTTCAGAAACTGTAGCAACTGAGACTACTGAAACAACTGAAGCTACAACAATTGTAACAACAACTACCGAAGCGGAAACGACAACTGCTCAAACAGAGACAGAGGTAACTGTTCTCCCGGGAACACCATCTCCACCTTAATCAAAAGACAAGGGACAGCTGTTCTAGCTGTCCGTTTTTATTTCGATTTTTTCCTTTGAAAGGAAAAATAATGATTTCACATTTCTTTGCAAATTTTCATTATTTCCATTATAATTTCATAAATAAAAAGAATGAAAAAAGAAAGGATTTATTATGAAATCATTCAAAAAATTAGTAGCCCTAATTTCTTTAGCGTTTTTAACAGCAATTTTCGCTTCTAATTTTACTTCTGCTTATGCAGATAGTACGACTAAAGTGAACATCACGAATGTTGATATTGCTTCACTTTCTAATTCTGAACAAGAATTAATCATCTCTGGGAAACCAACAGGAGCAGTAAACTCTACTACTTCTGTAAAATTAGTTTACAAGAAAGTGGCTTGTCCAATTAACAAACCTTCTCTTCCTAACACTGGAACATCAACAGGTTTAGTGACACTTGGCGCTGGAATTCTTGTATTAGGTGCAGCCTATGCTCTATTAAAATCAAATAAAGGTAAAAAGTTAATTACTATTTTATTTGTAGTTGGAGTTGGTAGTATTCTTGTCGGATCCGTAGATGCTTCGCAAGTAACCTTAAACGGTGAAACTAAAGTAGTCTCTATTTCACAATTAGAAGAAATTACTGTAGATGAAATGGACTGTTATGAATATGTTGGATATATCATTGTTAAAGGTGACGAAACAACAACGGTTACTACTGAAAGTGGAACTACTAAAGTAACAACAACTGAAACACCTACTACTGAAGGTCCAACAACTGGTGAAACAACCACTGAGGAAACTACAGAAGAAACAACTACAGAGCAAACTGAATCTGAAGAAGATGTAACTATAAAGCCAGGCACTCCTGCTCCAGCTTAAAGAACTCTATAAATACAATAAGAGGTAGATTTTACATCTACCTCTTTTAATTTACTTCATTCATATAAATGGTTTGATAAAAAGGAATTAATTCCTTTAATGCGCACGCAAGTTCTTCTTCAATTCCGTCTTTGTTCTTTTCAAGAAACACCGGTCTTCTTAAAATAACTTTACGGACATCTCCTTCTTTGATAGCTCTTATTAATTCATCTCTATTAGATACGTTTCCTTCGTAAGCTATTGCGTTCTTTTGAAAATCAGATGCTACGTATAAAATGTTACGATTAGGTTCACATTCCAACACTTTGTTTTGTAACATCAGAGAGAGTTCGTTCATTTTACGTTCGATAAAACTCAATTCTACATATACGCCCAATTTATCGTCATTATAAAACAACCGTAATGCAAAGGATGGATTTCCTTCATCTTGCCCCTCTTCGATAAAGTATCTCCAAAAAGCGGGTCTTGCCACTTGGGCTTGATTCATCCATTGACTAACTCGGTCCATGCGAAATGACTTAAAGTTCTTCTGAAACGCTTCTGTTAACTTCGTAAATTCCTGTCTTGCATCTTGACCAGCCTTCTTCAACTGTTCCATTTCTTCTGCAATTTCTGGAAACTTTACGGGATTTTTGTATTTAACTTTGTCATAACGAAAGAAATAACTCATCTTTTCAATTGAAATCATGATTTTCCTCCTGAATATGGCTCTTCATGCGGTCGATCATATAGACACCCACATCAATAATTGGAATCCTTGAAAGTTGCTCTAATTCTGTCTTTACATATGGAAAATGCGTACACCCTAGTACGACAGCTTCAATCTCTGTGCTTTCAAAATAATGGAATAAACTATGGAAGTCGAATTGCTTAATAATCTCTTCTTGTGGTTTTCCTGTTTCAATCGCTTTAACCAGTTCTAGCATCGTCACACCAAACACCTTAAGATTAGGATTTGCAATATATAGATTGTTTTCTACTCCTGTTAATCCATGAGAATTCGCGGCCATTACTGCTAAATAATCATGTTCGACGCCTAGTGTACGATACATTTGCATCGGAGTAATCATAGGAAGTCTATATTCTTCTTGCAAGGAATCGAAATTCACAACTGAGCTTAGTGAGTTACAATACACAAATACAGCGTCAATCTCGTTTTTCAGCCCGTCAATCACACTTCTAATATATTGTTCTCTTTCTTCGTCTTCTAACGCTTGAAAAGTCGTTTGCTCGACTGGATTTTTAGAAATCGGAACAGAAATCGTTTGATTGAATCCATTTTTATTTAATAAATCAACGCCTAACTTCGTGTCCATAGGTGTTCCTGCCATCACAGCAATCCGCATACACATTTCTCCTTTATAAAAAAACAAGGATGAACGCTTGGCTCATCCTTGTTTCAATAAATCATTATTTAGTTGCACGACGTACGTATGTACCTTCTGCAGTGTTAACTTCTAAGTATTCTCCTGCTTCGATGAAGTCTGGAACGTTAACTACTAAACCTGTTTCCATTGTTGCTGGTTTACCAGAACCTGTAACTGTAGCACCTTTAATTGATGGTTGAGTTTCAGTAACTTGCAGTACAACTGTTGATGGTAATGAAACCCCAATTACTTCTGAACCGTAGAATTGGATTTTAACTTCCATGTTTTCTAGGATGTATTTTAATTCTTGTTCGATTGTTTCTTCAGGAATTTCGTATTGTTCGTATGTTTCTAAGTCCATGAATACTCCAACGCCATCTTGGCTGTATAAGTATTGAACATCTTTTGTGTCGATGTGTGCACGTTCTACTTTTTCATCAGGACGCATTGTTGTATCTACTGTTGAACCGTTACGAACGTCACGGATTTTCATACGCATTACAGTGTTCCCTTTACCTGGTTTGTGGTGGCTGATTTCCAACACTTTAATTAATTTTCCATCAAGAATGAATGTCATTCCAGCTTTTAAATCACTTACGTTAATCATTTTCTGACTCCTTTTGTTAAATTTTACTTTCTATTTATACCATATTTTTATTGAAAATGCACTCTTTTCAGCATGTTTTTCAAAATTATAAGATTCCAACGCGTTTAAAAATTAAATCTACATTCTTAATATGATAGTGATAATCAAACGCATCATCTAAATCTTCTTCACTTAAAGTAGCTGTAATTTCTGGTTGTTCTTCTAAAACAGCGCGGAATGGAAGTTTTTCGTCCCATGCTTTAGCCGTACATGGTTGCACTAAATCATACGCTTTTTCACGACTCATGCCTTTGTCGATCAGTTTCAATAACACACGTTGGCTGTAGATCAAACCAAAAGTCGCATCCATATTGCGTAACATATTTTCTGGAAATACCGTCAAGTTTTTAACGATATTACCGAAACGACGAAGCATATAGTTGAGTAGAATTGTGCTATCTGGAATAATAATACGTTCAGCTGAAGAATGTGAAATATCACGTTCATGCCATAGGTTCACGTTCTCATACGCTGTAACCATATGCCCTCTGATGACACGAGCAAGACCCGCCATGTTTTCAGATCCGATTGGATTACGCTTATGTGGCATTGCTGAAGACCCTTTTTGGCCTTTTGCAAAGAACTCTTCTACTTCACGTGTTTCAGATTTTTGTAATCCACGGATTTCTGTCGCAAATTTCTCAATACTTGTCGCAATCAGCGCAATCGTAGAAATGTAATCTGCGTGAAGATCACGAGGTAAGATTTGCGTAGAGATTTCTTGTGGGCGAATACCGAGTTTTCCACATACATATGCCTCTACTTCCGGAGAAATATTCGCAAATGTTCCAACAGCTCCACTTATTTTACCCGCTTCAACGCCTTGTGCTGCTCGCTCGAAGCGTTCAATATTGCGTTTCATTTCGGAATACCATAAAACTAACTTCAAACCAAAAGTCGTTGGTTCAGCATGAACTCCATGTGTTCTTCCCATGCAAACTGTATCTTTATACGCCAATGCTTTTTCTTTAAGAATTTCTAGGAAGTCTGCTAAGTCTTTACGTAAAATGTCGTTGGCTTGTTTTAACTGATAGCCGTACGCTGTATCCACTACGTCCGTACTTGTTAGGCCATAGTGAACCCATTTCTTTTCTTCTCCAAGACTTTCTGAGACACATCTTGTAAAAGCAACGACATCATGTCTAGTTTCTTCTTCGATTTCTAAAATACGTTCAACTGTGAATTTCGCATTCTTACGAATCTTTTCTACGTCTTCTTTAGGGATTTCTCCTAATTCTGCCCAAGCTTCATCAGCTAAGATTTCGACTTCAAGCCAACAATTATAACGATTTTCATCAGACCAAATTTTCGCCATCTCTGGACGTGTGTAACGTGTAATCATGATTTCCTCCTAATACAATTCCATCGTAATATGTGAAATACCAACAATGTCATACGGTTCTGAAACAACTTCAAATCCAAGCGATTCATATAATTTTACTAAGTGCGCTTGTGCATGAACTTCAATGACAGTATCCACAAACCACTCTTTGCATACTTCTTTAGCGCGTTCTAACAATGCACGCCCTTTTCCTTTTCCTCGGTATCGATTGTCTATTAGGACTCTACCAAGAAGGACTTTATCTTTTTCAGGAATAATGCGTAAATAAGAAATCACCTCATTAGCATCATTCATCTCAAAAAGATGCCAAGATTTTTTATCCGTATCGTCAATTTCTTGATAATTCAACTCTTGGCCAACAATAAAGGTTTCGATTCTGGCTTTGTAAATCGCAACAATCTCTTCCTTCGTTAGCTCATCATAGTTCTTTAAATACCACATCGAGAATCAACCTCTCTTTGTATTGAAATAATCTCTTGTATCTTGTTCGTCTTGATTTAATTGTGCGATTAACGCATCGATTCCGTCAAATTTCAATTCTGGTCTTAAATATTTTAACCATTTCACACGAACTGGAAGATGATAAATATCTTTGTCAAAATCGAGTAAGTTCACTTCAATCGTTACCTTATGAACATCATCAAAAGTAGGGTTAATTCCAATAGACGCCATACCAGGAATCCATTTACCTTCCACAAACATTTCAACGACATATACCCCGTTTTTAAGGAGGAAAGTATCGTTAGAAACTTCGATATTGGCTGTTGGGAATCCAAGCATTTTACTGCCGCGTCCAAAACCGTGAACAATAACCCCATCCATAATGTAGTCGTATCCTAATAATTCGTTTGCTTGTTCAATATCCCCTTGTAGCAATAAGTCTCGAACAGCGGTAGAACTAATCTTCCCACTCGCATATTTTTGCTCATCAATTGTGATAATCTCAAAGCGATTCGAAGCATATTTCGGTAGCAATTCCATATTCGCAATGTCTCTCTTACCGTATGTGTAGTCAAATCCTGCTACAACCACTTTCGCATTTAAACCCACGATGTATTGATCAACAAATTCTTGCGGTGAAAGTGCTCCAAACTCTTTTGTAAAATCCACTAAATAGAAGATATCTACACCAAGTGATTCTAATAATTCCTTTTTACGTTCTAGCGGCGAGACATATTGAATGCTTTCAGGATCAACGTTTTGGAAAATAACAGATGGATGTTGATTAAAAGACATCACTGCTACTTTAAAGCCGCGTTCCTGGGCAACCTTTTTCGCTGTAGTAATTACTTCTTGGTGTCCTAAATGAATTCCATCAAAGAACCCTAAAGCAAGGACAATCGGTTCCTGAAGTATACACTCTTTTTTGTAAGGGTGTGTTAACTCAATCGTTTGCATTCTTCTCTCCTTTCTAAAACATTTTAATTGGTTTTAATAAGCCTTTTTTCGTAGGATGAGGACCGTAAATCGAAATAAGTTCCTCTTCAAAATAACATGCTGTCGGTGCTACAATCTGTGGAAATTCAGTTAGAGATAAAATTGCACCATTTTTAAAACGAGTGTATTCATCTTTGTTCAAATCCATTCGAGGATAGTCTTCAAATACTAAATCAACAGGTTTAAGCGCTTCTTGAGCTTTATCGGTTTGAGCAAGCTCGTTAAGTTGTTCTAAAGTAATGCAATCGTCAGAGTGGAATGGACCACTTTTCACACGGGTTAATTGCGACATATGCGCTTCTACACCCAATGCTTTTCCTAAATCAACAGAAAGCGTGCGCACATAAGTCCCTTTGCTGCAACTAACCTCAAATTTCCATGATTGTGTCTTCGTTTCACCATTATAAACTGGTTCTGAGATACGTTTGAAATCATAGATGGTCGCCTTTCTTATAGGACGCTCCACTTCTTCTCCTGCTCTTGCGTATTCATAAAGACGTTTGCCGTTCACTTTTACAGCAGAATACATCGGTGGTATTTGAGTGATTTCTCCAATAAAGCTTTCCATTTTTTCATCAATCTCTTGAACTGAAAAAGGAGTTTCGATGGGGGTTGTTGAAACAACTTTCCCATGAGCATCCTCTGTCTCAGTTGAGAAGCCTAATGTAATTTCTCCCTGGTAGACTTTGTTGGCTTCATGAAGGTTCTCCACAACCTTAGTCGCTTTACCAACACAAATTGGTAACACTCCATCCACCTCAGGATCCAGCGTTCCAGAATGCCCGACTTTTTTCATTTTCAATATTTTTCTAACTTTATAGACACAGTCAAACGACGTCATGCCTTTCTCTTTCCATAACGGAAGGATTCCGTCCATCCCATTCATCCTTTCACGCTTTACATTTGCTTATTTATTGTATCATAATTCGCACTTTTCCACATAGATTATGAATATAGCTTTTTAGGCGGTAAATATGGTATTATAGATGAGTAAACTTATTTGATAGGAGTGACTTTAATGTCAAGAGTATATATTGTAACGGACTCAACAGCAGACTTAACTGAAGAAGAAGTTAAACAATTTGAAATCTCTATCGTTCCAATGAATATCTCAATCGATGACGAAAACTATATCGATGGAGTTACTATTACAAAAGAAGAATTTAAACAAAAAATGATTGCGAGTGCTGAACTTCCAAAAACAGCACAACCTTCTATCGGTCGTTTCGTAGAAGTATACGATGAACTCGGAAAAAATGGCGATTCTGTTATTTCAATTCAGATGATGCGTTCCATAAGTGGTACTGTAGATGCCGCTCGTCAAGCAGCTGACATCACAGAAACAAATGTCACTGTTGTCGATTCAGACTTCACTTCTAGATCGATGGGAATGATTGTTAAAGAGGCAGCTAAGGCAGCACAGGAAGGCAAAACAGTAGAAGAAATTCTTGAGATTATTGAAGATGCTAAAAAACGCACTACTCTTTATTTAACTGTAGTAAACTTAGACAACTTAATCAAAGGTGGACGCATTAGCCAAGTAATGGGAATGTTCTCAAACTTACTCAATATCAAATTATTCCTTCAAGTCATTAATGGCAAGATTGAAATTATCCAAAAAGGACGCGGTCTAAAATCACTTCAAAACAAATACGATGAAATCTTTGAACAGATGAAAGCCGCTCCGAATGGCATTCAAGAAATCGGAATTATGCATGCAGGATTAAGTGACTTTAACGAAGGAAATATTGCTCGTGTACGTGAACTCTTCCCTGATGTGCCACTCACAATTGTAACAACTTCACCAATCATCATGAGCCACACAGGCGTTGATGCAATGGCGATTACTTACTTAGAAAATAAATAAAAATAAAGCAACTAACTCTGGCTTTCAGAATTAGTTGCTTTTTTTGTTAGTTTAAGATTTGTCCAATAAAGATACCAACATAAGTACCAATAATGTATCCTAGCGTCCCTACAAGCATTGTAGGTGCTACGAAACGATGCCATCCTTTAGAAATAGCCATCGCTGCAGCTGTTGTTGGTCCACCAATATTCGCATTTGAAGCAAGAATGGCTTCTTCTACTGTGAAACCAAAGATTTTTGCACCAGCAAATGTCACTGCCATGTTCACAAAAACCATAATTGCACAGAACACAAGTAATAATGGAGACTTTTCAATGATTGCTCCGATTGAAGCAGGAATTCCGATGACTACGAAGAATAAGTAAATCAAGAATGTTCCAATTTCGTTTGCCCCACTAATCTTCTTGAAGTATTTTGCAAAAATTGTTGAGCAAGCTACTGTTAATGTTGTTAGGATTAAATATTTATTCGAAACTAATTGAATAAGACTGTTATCACCTAAACCTGAAATAATTTCAGATAATGTAAAGCTAATAGTTACGATAATAACAGAAATAGCAAAAACAAAAGCTACATCTTGAACAGTGATGACAGTGTCTTTGCCGTAAGCTTTTTCTTCTTCCTCTTTGACCCCTTCAGTATACGCAAATTTGAAATGTTTCTTGAAGAATCCAATCGAAGGAATCATCAGTAAAATTAAGAAGTAGAATACCATTAACAAGTTATCCGCCACTGTTGCAGCTGAAATGAGTTCTTTCGGGATTTCAAAAGCGGATGAAACAGCTACAAAGTTTACTCCTCCACCAATATAACTTCCAACCATCATTCCAGCGATATGGTTTAGTACAGGGATTGCTTTAGACAAGGCTAAATATCCTAATACTGCCCCAAGAACTGTCCCAACAGAACTGATTAAGAAGATAGCTAATAATCTTCCACTTTCTTTCCAAATCTGTTTTAAATCACATTGGAATAAAAGCATCGGAATTGCTAATGGAACAACGACTCCCCAAACTTGATCATATACAGGTGAATCTGTAGGAATAACGCCTAAATTACTTAATGTTGCTGCCATTAATAGACCGATAATCGCTCCGCTGATTTTTGCAGCCCATTTATATCGATTTTCTAGAAAGATACTGATAGTCGCAATCCCAACGATAATAGACCACAATACCCATGTATTATTTGCATCAATCATAAAACACCTCTTCTGACTTTTTTTATACACACGAAAATTACCATATATGGTAATTTTTACTAAAAAGGCAAAAGAGTTGTTTCTGTTTGATGTCCTTTTGCCCTTATAAATATTATCTTTGTTCGTCTTGTTCTTGAATAGATTTTAAAAGCTCATCAATATGATTACCATAATCTACTGATTCATCGCGTTTAAAGATTAATTCTGGAGTTTTGTACAATGATAGACGTTTTCCTAATTCACGACGGATTAGGCCTTTTGATTTTTCTAAGCCACGTTCAGTCGCTTGACGTTCACTAGCTAGTTTTTGAAGTGTTGTGTAGTAGATAGTCGCAATTTGCAAATCACCAGTCACTTCAACTTCAGTAATTGTAAGTTCTTGTACACGTGGGTCACGCACTTTTTTAGATAAGATATCATTTATTTCACGTAAAATTTCTTGTGACACACGTCCAACTCTAAAGTTTGCCATTTTGTCTCCTTTCCAACGAAAGAGGCACTGCAATCAGTCCCTCTTCGTTCTAGTTCAATCATAAATTTCTTCTTTAATTTGGTCGATTCATAACGAATTTTCTCGCCAAAGCTAAACAGTCGGTCTCGCACTATTTTATATAACGGCTTGAAAATTCTGAATCGACGTGCGTTTCCCGAAACATCCGCACGACTATCCTAGTCGTTTACGGTGTTCCGGTCCAACGGTTCGATTCATAACGAATTTTCTCGCACTATTTTCTTTTAATCTCGACCATTTCGTATGCTTCGATGATGTCGTCTACTTTGATATCGTTGTAGCCTTCGATCATGATACCGCACTCGAATCCAAGTTTAACTTCTTTAGCGTCGTCTTTGAATCGTTTCAAGCTTGCTAATTCGCCTTCGTAAATAACAATGTTATCACGGATTAAACGAACTGAGCTTGAGCGTTTAACAACACCTTCTAATACGTATGAACCAGCAATTGTTCCAAGTTTAGATACAGTGTAAGTTTCACGAACGATTGCTTGACCCGTAATTTTCTCTTCAAATTCTGGGTCTAACATACCCTTCATCGCTGTTTCGATTTCATCAATCACGTTATAGATGATACGGTGTAAACGAATATCTACTTGATCAGATTCAGCTTGAATTTTCGCTTGTGGCGTAGGTCTTACGTTAAATCCGATGATGATTGCGTTACTTGCTGTTGCAAGAGTAATATCGCTCTCGTTGATTGCCCCTACAGCTGTATGGATAATCTTCACGCGTACGCCTTCAACTTCAATTTTTTGTAAGCTTGATGCTAATGCTTCTACAGAACCTTGTACGTCAGCCTTGATGATAACATTAACTTCTTTCAATTCTCCTTCTTTTAATGTAGAGAATAAGTTATCTAATGTGATGCGGCTTGAAGCGTTACGTTGTTCAATTAAGGCACGTTTCGCACGTTCTTCACCGGCTGCACGAGCTGTCTTCTCATCTTCGAATACTACGAAGCGGTCACCGGCTTGAGGTGAAGCGTTAAGTCCAGTAATCTCAACTGGAGTTGCTGGTAAAGCAGTTTTAACACGACGTCCTTGGTCATTCACCATTACACGTACACGTCCAAATGTATTACCAACAACGATTGGGTCCCCAACTTTAAGAGTTCCTTCTTGAACTAATAATGTTGCGATAGGTCCTTTTGTTTTATCTAAACGAGCTTCGATAACTGTACCTAATGCTAAACGGTTAGGGTTTGCTTTTAACTCTTGAACCTCAGCCACTAATAGAATCATTTCTAATAATTCTTCAATGTTTTGGTTGAATTTCGCTGAAATCTCAACGAAGATAGTGTCCCCACCCCATGCTTCTGGAACAAGTCCTAAATCTGAAAGTTCTTGCATTACACGTCCAGGGTTTGCTGCTGGTTTATCGATTTTGTTCACAGCAACAATAATTGGAACATCTGCCGCTTTCGCATGGTTAATCGCTTCGATTGTTTGTGGCATTACACCGTCATCAGCTGCTACTACGATAACTGTAATATCAGTGATGTCCGCACCACGCGCACGCATTGTTGTGAAGGCCGCGTGTCCTGGAGTATCTAAGAATGTAATTGGTTTGCCATCGATTTTGATTTGGTACGCACCGATATGTTGAGTGATACCACCTGCTTCACCTGCTACAACTGAAGAGTTACGTAATTGGTCAAGCAATGTTGTTTTACCGTGGTCAACGTGTCCCATGATTGTTACAACTGGAGGACGTACTGTGCTTTCTTCGCTTTCAGCAGCTGCTTCTTCAAAGTATACATCTAAATCAGAAATATCTTTTTCGATTTTTTCTTCTGCATCCATACCGTAGTCTGCTGCTAATAATTCAATCGCGTCTTTAGATAGACCTTGGTTTAATGTCGCCATTACTCCTAATAGGAATAATTTTTTGATAATTTCTGCTGGTTCACGTTTGATTTTCTTCGCTAATTCAGCAACTGTCATACCATCTGTATACACTAATACTTCTGGTAATTCGTGGAATTTACGTGCTGGAACAGCTGGTTTCGCTTTTTGTTCTTCACGACGGTTTCCTTTTTTCCCTTTTTGGTTACGGTTTTTCTTGCTGAAACCATCATTGTTAAAATCGTTATAACGTTGTTGGTTTCTTCTGTCGTTATTGCGATTGTTTCTTGGTGATTCAAAACGATCGTTATTGTTGTTTGGTTTTTGATTGTTACGTGGACGTTCTGCTTGTCCTTGTTGGTTTGAACGAGCTTCATTGCGTGCTGGTTCTTTCTTAAATGAAGGACGGTTTACATTCGCATTTTGTTGTTTTTGGTTTGGACGCTCTTGATTTCTCTTATCGTTTTGTTCATGACGTCTTTGATTTTGAGAATGGTTACGTTCTTGATTTTGTTTTTGTTGTCCTTGTTTTGGACTGTGGTCTTCTCTCTTTGTAAATTCTTTCTTAGGAGCGTGACCTTTTTCTACTACCTTCTTAGGTTCAGCTTTTTTCACTTCTTGTTTTGGAGCAGGTTTTACTTCTTTCTTCTCAGCTTTTGGTGCTGGTTTAGCAGCTGGCTTAGAATTCCAAGCTCCTTTAATTTTTGAGATTTCAGCTTCTTCCATAGTAGACATATGGCTATTGTATGAAATACCTACTTCTTTTGCTTTTTCAATAATTTCTTTACTAGCCACGTTTAATTCTTTCGCTAATTCGTATACGCGAGTTTTCGACATAGTCTCACCTTCCTATTCGTTCATATCGTTAAATCCCTTCATCTTCAGTAGACTCTTTGTAAACCCTCGATCATCAACTAAAACGATAGAACGTCTTTTGCCAATCGCTAAAGACAATTCATCCGTTTCAAATTGCTGAACAAAAGGAATTTCATAATATTCACATTTGTTTTTGATTTTTTTAACCGTGTTTGCACTACAATCTTTGGTACAAATCACTAAATTTCCTTTTTGTCTTTGAATACTCTGGATGACTTGCTCTTCGCCACTAATGAGTTTGCGAGCAGCTGTTGCCATTCCAAGTAAATTCAAAGCTCTTTGTTTAACGAGCTCTTCCATCACTAAACAACTCTTTTCTTGCTTTTTGATGTTCTACATAAGCGAGAAGTTCTTCGTAAAATGCATCTGGAATTTCAATTTCTAATTGTTTTTCAAATAGACGGTTTTTCCAAGCTTTCTCTACTAATGTAGGTTCAAGAGTAATATAAGCGCCACGGCCGTTTACTTTACCAGTTGGATCGATTTGTGCAACACCTTCTGCGTTACGAACAATACGGACCAACTCTTTCTTCGGCATCATTTCACCAGAAGCGATACAACGGCGCATCGGAATCTTTTTCTTTTTCATCGTGCACCTCCTGTATTTTATTCTTCTTCAGAAGAAGTTTCTTCTGTTTCTTCAACAACTGGATTTGCTAAGTTTTCTAAATACTCTTCATAAGCAGTTTCAGATTTAATATCAATACGGTATCCTGTTAATTTCGCAGCTAGACGTGCGTTTTGACCACGTTTACCAATTGCAAGAGATAATTGGTGATCTGGTACAACAACGATACAACCGTTGCTATCATCATTAAATTCAACTTTAAGTACTTGTGCTGGGTTTAATGCGTTCTTGATGTAAACTGCTGGATCTTCGTTCCATTCCACGATATCCATGTTTTCACCGTTTAATTCTTCAACAATGTTATGAACACGTTGTCCGCGAGGTCCTACGCATGTTCCAACTGGGTCTAAATTAGCATCGTTTGAACGAACAGCTACTTTAGCACGGTCACCTGCTTCACGAGCGATAGAAACGATTTCTACAACGCCATCGTAAATTTCAGGAACTTCTTGTTCAAATAAACGTTTCAATAAATCTGGGTGAGTACGGCTTACGAAAATTTGAGGTCCTTTAGTAGTGTTATCTACTTTAGAAACTAAAACTTTGATACGTTGATCAGGTAAGTACTCTTCTGTTGGAATTTGGTCTTGTTTTGCCATACCAGCAACGATACGACCAAGGTTCACATATACATAACGGAAATCTTGACGATCAACAACACCTGTCATGATTTCATTTTCATATTGGATGAATTCATTGTAGATGTTTGTACGTTCAGCATCGCGTAGACGTTGCATAATCACTTGTTTTGCTGTTTGAGCAGCAATACGTCCGAAGTCTTTAGGTGTTACTTCGAAGCGAATTTTATCACCAACTTCATATGCTTTGTTTTTCGCATGTGCTTCTTCTAGGCTAACTTCAAGAGTTGAATCGAATACATATTCAACAACTTCTTTAACTGCATATACATGCATGTTGCCTTTCTTTTGGTCAAACTCAACTTCTACGTTTTGAGCTTGCCCATAGTTTTTCTTATATGCAGACACTAACGCTGCTTCTAAAGCTGTAATCACGACATCTTTAGAGATTCCTTTTTCTTCTTCGAGAACAGTTAATGCTCGTAGCATTTCTTTACTCATGTGTTTACTCCTTTACTCCTTAGAATTTGATTGCAAGACGTGCTTTTGCAATATTCTTACGATCAATTGTAAATTCTTTTGTTCTTGTTTTGATTTGTACGTTTAATGTTACCGTTTCTTCACCGACTGAAAGAAGAGTTCCTTCAAGGAATTTCTCACCTTCAACGTTTTGATAAAACGATAAGTGTACATATGAACCAATCGCTGCTTTTAATTCTTCCTCGTTTCTTAACGGGCGCTCTGCACCTGGTGAAGAAACTTCTAAGAAGTAAGCTTGTGGAATTGGATCTGGGTTTTGTGCATCAAGAATTTCACTAAATTTTTCACTCATAAACGCGCAGTCATCTAAATCGATACCGCCCGGTTTATCTAAGTAAAAACGTAGAAACCAATTCTTTCCTTCTTTTACAAATTCTAAGTCGAATAACTCAAAGCCTTCTTTTTCAATTACTTCTTTAGTAAGCTCTGTTACCGTCTCAGTTACTTTACTCATAGCCTCAACCTCCTTGCTACTTGAGTCCATGTCGATAAAAAGAGTGAGCGTTTCCGCTCACTCTCCTCTCAACTACTATTCTACTTCGTTAGTATACCATATACTTTGTTCTAATACCAACTATTGTGATATTAGAACAAATCATCGAATAATGATAATTGGTTTTCATCTGGTAAGTGGTCTAGGACTTTGTTTTCTGTCATATAGTCAATAAGCGTCTTCGATACTTTACCACGTGTCGCCAAATCTTTCTTCGATAGGAATGGTTGTTCTTGTCTTGCTTCAACGATTTTGTTTGCAACGTTCAAGCCTAATCCTTGAATCGCTCTAAATGGAGCAATCAGTGAATCGCCTTCGATGACAAAGTTACTTGCTTCGGATTTATCAACGTCGACCATCTTGAAGTGGAAACCACGTTCCACCATCTCGTTGGCTAATTCTAGAACGGTTAGCAAGTTTTGTTCTTTCGTACTTGCTTCCATTCCTTTTTCGCGAATTTCTTTGATACGTTTCTTAATCATCTCTTTCCCTTGAGACATGGCAACGATATCGAAATCTTGCGCACGCACTGAGAAATAAGCACAGTAGTATAACAATGGTTTATGGACCTTAAACCAAGCAACACGCAACGCCATTAATACGTACGCTGCCGCATGGGCTTTCGGGAACATATATTTAATCTTCAAACAAGATTGAATATACCATTCTGGTACATTGTTCTCTCTCATAATCGCTTGGAAGTCGTCAGGAATTCCTTTCCCTTTACGAACCCCCTCCATGATTTTGAAGGCTATCCCTTCTTCAACGCCTTTATGGATTAAATACACCATGATGTCGTCACGACAACCGATAACATCGGCAAGTGGAATATTGTGAAGACGAATCAATTCCTCGGCGTTTCCAAGATATACGTCTGTACCATGTGATAATCCAGAAATTTGAAGTAATTCAGTGAATGTTGAAGGTTTCGTTTGTTCTAACATTCCACGAACGAATTTAGTCCCAAATTCCGGAATCCCAAGTGTACCTGTATTCGAATCAATTTGCTCAGGAGTGACTCCTAACACTTCAGTACCACCGAAGATTTTCATAACCTCTGGATCATCAGGTGGAATCGACTTTGGATCCATTCCTGATAAGTCTTGCAACATACGAATCACGGTCGGATCATCGTGTCCAAGAATATCGAGTTTCAATACATTATCGTGAATTGAGTGGAAGTCAAAGTGGGTTGTTCTCCACTCAGCACTCAAATCATCTGCCGGGTATTGAATTGGCGTAAAGTCGTATACATCCATATAGTCAGGAATTACAATAATCCCACCTGGGTGCTGACCTGTACTTCTCTTAACTCCCGTACATCCGCTTGCTAAGCGTTCAATTTCTGCTTGACGGAATTCAAGGCCTAAGTCACGCTCATACCCTTTTACATAACCAAAAGCTGTCTTATCCGCAACTGTACTAATCGTACCTGCACGATACACGTAATCTTCCCCGAACAATACTTTTGTATAGTTATGCGCTTGTGGTTGATATTCCCCACTAAAGTTCAAATCGATATCGGGAACTTTATCTCCGTAGAATCCTAGGAAGGTTTCAAACGGAATATCGTGTCCATCTTTAACCATTCTCGTATTACATCTTGGACAGTTTTTTTCAGGTAAATCAAAACCTGAGCCTACTGATCCATCATCAAAGAATTCTGATAATTGACATTGAGGGCAACGATAGTGTGGCGCTAATGGATTCACTTCGGTAATTCCAGTTAAAGTAGCTACTAAGGATGATCCTACCGATCCACGTGATCCAACCAAATACCCGTCCTGATTACTCTTTAATACAAGTTTTTGAGCAATTAAATAAATTACCGAAAAACCATTTCCAATAATACTCTTTAACTCTTTTTTAATACGATCTTCCACAATTTTAGGTAGAGGATTTCCATACCATTCGTGTGCTTTATCGTAACTCAATTTAGTGATTTCATCAGCGGCACCTTCAATTTTAGGAGTAAATAACTCATCTTTAACTGGAGTAATTTCTTCCAATTGTTCACTGACCCAGTTTGAATTTGTCACGACCACTTCGTAAGCTTTTTCTTCACCAAGGAAAGCAAATTCTTTCAGCATTTCGTCAGTTGTTCTTAAATGAGCGTCAGAATATTCTTGAGGAACACCATTGTTTAATGATGTCAGAAGAATCTCACGATAAATCTTGTCTTCTGGATTTAAGTAGTGAACATTCCCTGTTGCTACAACTGGTTTCCCTAACTCTTCCCCAAGACGAACTAAGTTTTGAATGATTTCTTCTAAATGATGCTCGTTACGAATCAATTCTTTTTTGATTAAAGGACGATAAATAGCTTTCGGCATAATTTCAATATAGTCATAGAATTTAGCCTTTTCTTTTGCCTCGTTATACCCTTTTTGCATCATCGCTTCGAAAACTTCCCCTTCAGCACATCCTGAACCTAATAGGAACGAATCACGACGGCTTGAAAGCATACTTCTTAAAATACGAGGGACGCGGTAGTAATACTCGATATTGGATTGAGATACAACCTTGAACAACTCTTTTAGCCCAGCTTGGTCTTTTGCAAAAATCGTTGCATGGAATGGACGACCATTTTTAAAGACTTCCTCTGGATGAATATTGGTATTTAATTCATCGTGATATAACAGATTATGCTCTGTAGCCGCTTCTTTTAAGAAAATATGGCATAAATAACCCGTTGTCTCGGAGTCGTACACTGCACGGTGATGTTGTTCAAGTGCAACATTATAGCGTTTTGCTAAAGTGTTTAAACGATGAGACTTCAGTTGTGGGTGAAGCATACGAGACAATTCCAAAGTATCAATAACAGGCTGTTCTGTTTTTGGAATCCCCACATTTTCGTATCCTGTATTTAAGAAACCCATATCAAAACTTGCGTTATGCGCAACGAGGATACAGTCTTTAGAAAATTCATGGAACTCTCTTAAAACTTGTTCTACAGATTTCGACCCTTTTACCATCTCATCAGTAATCCCTGTTAATTGAATCGTTGTTGCCGATAATGGGTGGCCTGGATCGATAAATTCTTCAAACTGATCAATGACGACACCATTCTTCATTTTAACGGCAGCTAGCTCGATGATGCTGTCATAAATTGCAGAAAGACCTGTTGTTTCCACGTCGAAGACAACATATGTCGCATCTTCTAATAAAATATGCTGTGGATTATAGGCAACGTTCACGTGATCATCTACGATATTTCCTTCTAATCCGTATAAAATCTTAATGCCGTTTTTCTTACCAGCTCCATGTGCTTCTGGGTAGGCCTGTAAGTTGGCATGGTCTGTTATCGCAATCGCCTTATGTCCCCATTTAGCCGCTTGACTAATCAAGTCGCTTGGAGCATTCGTTGCATCCATCACTGACATATTCGTATGCATATGCAACTCAACGCGTTTTTCGCCCTCTGCCTTATCTTTTCTACCTTCACGATTTACAGCGTTCATATCACGAATAATCATTCCCAATTCTTGAGAGAATTTATTCACTTCAATCGTACCAAACGCTCTAACCCATGTTCCCTTTTTCAAACCTTCAAGCGCTTGTTCGTCTTCAGGAGTTGATGGGAATAAAGTCGCACTGATGGAAGAAGTATAGTCTGTTAATTTAATATTTCCGAACAACTTCCCTTTTGCTTTACCACGACGAAGTTCGATATCAAAAATCTTCCCTTCGATTACAACATTGCGCTCTTCTTCAAAAATATCAGCAATAGCACGAACTTCACTATTGGATTTAATCGGTTTGCCGTAAATAACACCTTCTGGTTTAGAAGATGCTGGAGCACCAGCTTTTCTTTGAGGAGCTTGGGAAGCAGCAAGTTTTGCCGCTTTTTGAGCTTCGTTAAACTCTTGTTCGATTTGCTGTTCTTTTTGAACAAACTCTTCTGCCATGCGGTCCTGCAACTCACCATCCACATGGATTTGAACTCCTAGTTTAGGAAATCCCGCTTCGATATATGCTTGTTGAATTTTTGGAACGCAATTATTCGTTAAGTGCGTCTTTGTTAATTCATTTGGGCAATGAAGTTTTAGTTGATTTTTCTCATATTTTGGAGTTTGATCCGCTAAAATTTGATGAGAAACCGCAGATTCATCCTTCAATGTCTCTAATACATATTCCCAATAGGATTCAACTAGTTCTTCTGTTACTTCTGCACCTTCATCTGTTGTAATAACAGCTTTCCCACCGAATTGACGGTAAGTATCATTCAACGCATCAGTAAACAGTCTGAATTTTTCATACATAAAAATGACTGGATTTTGAATATGAAACGTCCATGTTTTATCTAACTTAGAGATATCAATTCGAACTAATTTTGCTTCATCAAATTCCGGAGAAAAAATACTTGTGTCAGCAATATTAAATTGCTCGATCACTTTTTTCATTAAATCTTTTTGTGATTGACTCATGGTTTCCTCCTTTTTTATTACATAAGAAGAGTGGTCCACCATCGTAGAGACACTCTCTTCTCTAATTAAATAATTTCATAATATCGTTCCAAGTCACAAGAAGCATTAACGCAAATAGGAAAATAGCCCCTGCAATCGTTAAATAGCCTTCTTTTTCTGGATCGAGTGGTTTCTTACGAATTCCTTCAATGACATTCAGAACGAGTTTTCCACCATCAAGTGCTGGAATTGGTAAAAGGTTCATTACCCCAAGGTTGGCACTAATCATTCCCATGAAAGCAAGTAAATCAATGAATCCATTTTTAGCCACTTGCGATGTCATTGAATAAATAGCAACCGGTCCACCTAGTTGATTTAAATTAAACCCACGTGTAAAAAGCGAGCCTAATGCCGAGAGCACTAATACAACTACTGAAACAGTTTGAGTGAATCCATAAGCAATAATGGAAAGAATATCATTTTTAAGAATTCTTGTGACGCCAAATTGTCCCACTTTTGAACCGTCAGACGCTTCCACTGCCTTCGGTGTTACTTGAACTTCTTCTGTTTTACCATTGCGGTCAATCGTAACTGCTAAAGCTTTATCCGCGCTTGAACGAACAATTTTTGTCATTTCATCCCATGAATGAATCTCAACACCGTCGATAGAAAGAACTTTGTCTCCCTCTTTTAGACCAGCCACTTGTGCAGCCGAGTCTTCCGTTACTTGTCCGATAATCGCATCATTAGTTGGAACTCCACCTTGCATGAATCCGACAATGATAAATACTAAAATTGATAAAATAAAGTTGTTCATTGGACCAGCAGCATTTGTTTTAATTCTGTTCCATAATGTTGCTGAATTGAACTGACGCTCAACTGGCGCAACGACTACTTCAGTTCCATCAGATTCAACAATTGTTGCAGTCTTCGAAACTGTTAGTGTTACTTTTTCTTCTGAATTAATGAAGTATCCAGTTAATGTCATATCCTTATGTAAGTCTGCATCTTCGATTTGGAAAGGTACAGAATTCTCGATAATAAGTTTATCGTCAAAATTTAATTTTTGAACAACATTCTCACTATCTAGGACGATAGTAATCATCATCCCTGGTTTGATTTCTTGTTCATCTTCATCATGACCAGCCATACGCACATATCCACCAATTGGTAATAAGCGAAGCGTATATACTGTTTCCCCTTTACGAACTTGGAAGATTTTTGGTCCCATCCCAATCGCAAATTCACGAACTAAGATACCCGCCTTTTTTGCAAAATAGTAATGACCAAATTCATGAATGATCACGATGATGCTAAATACGAATAAAAATGCAATTAATCCTTGCAATTATTTCACCTCTTTTAAAGATCCCCAAAGAATTTAAATACAATCTGGAACATTAACATCGCAAAGAATGTAGAATCGAAACGATCCAATACTCCTCCATGTCCTGGGAATAAGTTTCCAGAATCCTTCACGTTAAATTGTCGCTTATAAGCAGACTCTACTAAATCACCTAATTGTCCAAAAATGGATAAGCAAACCATTAAGAGCACAAATTCAAATACTGAAAATTGAACTGGATTATAAAATGGAACAACGAGTAATCCTAATAATACTGAGCCAAGAACACCACCAATAGACCCTTCAATTGTTTTATTTGGGCTAATATCTGGAGCTAACTTGTGTTTTCCAAACTGACGTCCTGCTAAATAGGCAAATGAGTCCGTTCCCCAAATGACAATAAAGACAAAAATCGCCATCCCAAAACTAATACTTCTAACAAATAGAATTCCCGAGAATCCACCACCGACGTATAAAGAAATCAGCGAACAAAACGCTGCATCTTCAAACGAAAAGCGGTCACTCTTATATACCGTTAATGTCATCAGTAACATCACCATCAAGAAATAAAAGAAGAAATAGTCAATTCCTCTTGGCAGGGCCACAAGTGGCTTCTGTGAGAATAAAAATGATAATGTTGCCAGTAATGTCAAAGCTCCCTCAATAGAAAAAATATTCATTTTCTTCATTTGGAAGAATTCATAAATCGCTACAATCGCCAACATTGCTAAAAGCGTTCTAAGCCAAATGTCGCCTACAAAAAGAATTGGCAAGAAGATACCTAAAGCAATAAGTGCGGTAATGACACGTTGTTTCATCTATGCAAGACCTCCATAACGGCGATGTCTTCCTTGGTAAGTCAGAATCGCTTTATGTAAATCTTCTTCAGAAAAGTCTGGCCAGAAAATATCTGTAAAGTAATATTCACTATATGCTAATTGCCATAATAAGAAATTGCTTAATCGCACTTCTCCACTTGTACGGATCATTAAATCTGGATCTTGTAACTCTCCTAGGAAACTTGTTTGTAATTTGCTAGCAAAAACTTCATCGTTAATATCTTCCACTGAGATTTCTCCAGATTGAACTTCGTTTGCTAGAGCTTTCGTTGCTTCAATAATTTCAGCACGTGAGCCATAGTTAAGAGCAAACGTTAAGACCATACCAGTATTATCTTTAGTATCATCAACAGCTTTTAGCACTACTTGTTTTGTAGATTCAGGTAATTCATCAATAAATCCAATCAGTTGGATTTTCATATTTCTTTCTTGAAGTTCCGGCATAAACGTACCAAAGAAATCTCCAGGTAGTTTCATTAAGAAGCTTACCTCTTCTGTTGGACGTTTCCAGTTTTCAGTACTAAACGCATATAAGGTCATCGCTTTTACCCCTAATTCATCAGCAGCAATGGCGATTCGTTTAACCGTACTCATGCCTTCTTTATGCCCCGCAATTCTAGGAAGATTGCGTTTCTTTGCCCATCGACCATTACCGTCCATAATCACGGCGATATGTTGTGGGATGTTTTCTCGATCTATTGAAACAGATTCTGTTGTTTCTTGTGGTTTTGATTTTTTCTTCCAAAAAAGCATTTTATCCATTCCTTTACACGTATTTCTTTTCTATTGTAACAGAAGTTTAAGGTCATTTATAGTATTCTCTTTTTCCTTATGAAAAAATTACAAAAACAAAGGCCCTGATTGGTTTCTAGGGCGAAAAATGGTATACTTAGAAACAGATTTATGAACCAATAAAGGAGTTAACCATGATTACAATGAAAGATATCGTGTTAGAGGGACATCCAGCACTTAGAAAACGTGCTGAGAAGCTTACTTTCCCACTAACTGAAGAACAACAAGAACTAGCTAAAGAAATGCTAGAATTCTTACATAACAGTCAAAATCCAGAAATCGCAGAAAAATATGAATTGCGCGCTGGTGTTGGTCTTGCAGCACCACAACTTGGGAAATCTCTTCAAATGATTGCTCTTCTCGTTCCAGGTTTTGAAGACGAAGAACCAATTTTAAACGAAGTATGGATTAATCCTCGTATAATGCGTGAATCAGTCAAGAAAGCTTGCCTTAAAGAAGGTGAAGGTTGTCTTTCAGTTGAACGTGACGTACCTGGAATCGTTCTTCGTTCAGAACGTGTAACTGTCAAATATCAAGATGTGAACGGAGACGAATTCGTACGAACATTAACAGACTACGAAGCCATCGTTGTTCAACATGAAATCGACCATTTAAACGGTGTGATGTTCTATGACCACATCAATAAAACACAACCAATGTATATCCCTAAAGGAGCGGTTGTCATTGGCGAATAAGACACCCATTTTAGTCTTCGATTTAGATGATACACTCTACTCAAAACAGCAAGTCTTCTTGACCGCCTTAAAGAAATGCTATCCAACATTTACAACGGATATTGATGTGTACAAGGTCTACCAAGAAAAAAGTGAGATTGCTTTTGAACTATTTACAAAGGAGCAAATTACATTAGAAGAAAACCACCTATCACGAGTTGAAGGCACACTTTCGGCTCTTGGACTGGACTCTTCAAAAGAATCAGTTATTCATTTTAAGGAAACCTATCAATATGTGATGGATCATATCGAATTAGATGAAGACTGGTATCACTTTTTTGACAAAGTATCAAACCACTCTACTCTTGTTCTTCTAACAAATGGACCAACGAGTCATCAATCGAAGAAAATTACATCTCTAGGGTTAGAAAAGTGGTTCGACGCTTCAAGAATCTTCATTTCTGAGACGACAGGTGTTCCAAAACCTCAAGCTGAAGCATTTGTGAATGTAGAACGACTTTTTCCAGATCTGAACAAAAACGACTTCTGGATGATTGGCGATGACCTTGTAAACGATATTGAAGGTGCAAAAAACAGAAATTGGAATACGATTTATTTCAAATTTGGAGAAGAAGATTCTACTTTGACTCCAAAACCAATCTCAAGTCCAAAAGATTTGCTTGAAAAATTGCAAAAAGAGGCTCTCTTCAGCCTTTAAGATTATGAAAAAATAAGCATTCTATGATAAAATATGATAGAAACATTATGAAAAAAATTTAAAGGAGTACATACATGATTTTTAAAATTACTTACCAACCAACTAAAACGGAAGCTCCACGTCGTGAGAACACAGAAGCTTTATATATCGAAGCTAGTGACAAGGTAGAAGCCCGCCGCCTTGTAGATGAAAACACTGAATACAACGTTGAGTTTATCCAAGAGCTAGATGAAAAACACTTAGCTTACGAAAAACAAAACCCTGAATTTAAATTAACGGTGTTCAAGTAATATGAAACCAAATATTAAAAATAACGAAACGGGCGTATTTGCTTTTGGCGGTTTAGGTGAAATCGGTAAAAACACATATGGCGTTCAATTCCAAGATGAGCTCATCATTTTGGATGCCGGTATTAAATTCCCTGAGGATGATTTACTAGGAATCGATTATGTGATTCCCGATTACAGTTACATCGTTCAAAATATTAATAAAGTAAAGGGTCTATTTATTTCGCATGGACACGAAGACCATATTGGTGGGATTCCTTTCCTAATTAAACAAGCGAACATCCCTATTTATGCAACGAAACTTGCGATGTCTTTAATTCGAAATAAATTAGAAGAACATGGCCTTTTAAGAGATGCAATTCTTCACGAAATTGATGAAGACAGCGTTATTAAATTCCGTAAAACACAAGTGAGTTTCTATCGCACGACCCACTCTATTCCAGATGCATTCGGGATTGTGATTAAAACTCCTCCAGGAAATATCGTGTTTACAGGTGACTATAAGTTTGACTTTACTCCAGTTGGAGAACCCGCAAACCTTCACCGTATGGCACAAATTGGTTCAGAAGGCGTTCTAGTTCTCTTAGGAGACAGTACGAACTCTGAAGTCCCTGGATTTACTCAATCAGAACAAGTTGTTGGAAAATCGATTAAAGAAATTATCCAACGCGTGGATGGACGTATCATTTTTGCGACATTCGCATCAAACGTTTCTCGTCTAAAACAAGTAACAGATGTGGCTGTAGCAACTGGACGTAAATTAGCTGTATTTGGACGTAGTATGGAAGCCAGCTTCCGCACTGCGCGTGAATTAGGGTATATCAAAGCTCCAGATGATACTTTTATCGATGGACGTGAAATCAACCAATACCCTTCTGAGAAAGTCATTATTTTATGTACAGGTTCTCAAGGGGAACCAATGGCAGCATTAAGTCGTATTGCAAATGGGACTCACCGTCAAATCTCCATTCAACCTGGAGATACAGTAATCTTCTCTAGTTCACCAATTCCAGGGAATACTTCAAGCGTTAACCGCGTCATCAACCTTCTTTCAGAAGCTGGTGCTGAAGTGATTCATGGTAAAGTCAACAATATTCACACTTCTGGACACGGTTCTCAAGAAGAACAAAAATTAATGCTTCGATTAATGAAGCCTAAATACTTCGTTCCAGTCCACGGTGAATATCGTATGCAGAAGATCCAAGCAAACCTTGCAACTCAAGTGGGAATTCCTAAAGAAAACTCATTTATCTTAAGCAATGGTGATGTTCTTGCTGTGACTGCTGACTCTGCACGTAGAGCTGGTCACTTCTTTGCAGGTGATGTCTACGTCGATGGAAATGGTATCGGAGATATCGGAAACATCGTTCTTCGTGACCGTAAGACACTCTCACAAGATGGTTTAGTGATCTGTGTTGCAACAGTTGATTATGAAAATCGCGAACTCGTTGCAGGTCCAGATATGCTCTCTCGTGGATTTATCTACATGAAAGAATCCGGACAACTTCTAAACGAAGCTCAAGCTATTCTTCGTGATGAACTTGAAGAACTCTTAGCAGATTCAGAAGAAGTCTTAAACGAACGCGTATTACGTAACAAAATTACAGATGTCTTAGGACCGTTCCTATTCAAGAAAACAGAACGTCATCCAATGATTCTTCCAGTAATTTTAGGAGTTACTGAAGCAGATACTTTAGAATAAATAAATTAAGAGGTGTACCGCATTGCGGCACACCTCTTTTCTTTTTGACTAAACATAGCTGTTA
>CAKPVL010000014.1 GCA_934193545.1 uncultured Granulicatella sp.
GTCCGAAAGGACAAGCAGTATTTTCAACTTATTGTTAGCACTAATCGAGTTCGATTTGGCCTGTGTATAGTTTGTAGTAGACTCCGCGTTTGTCCATAAGGGTCTCATGGTCTCCGCGTTCGATAATCTCACCGTGATCCATTACCATAATCACATCCGAATTACGAATCGTAGATAAACGGTGGGCAATTACAAATGACGTACGACCTTCCATCAATTGGTCCATACCACGTGAAATCAACGCTTCAGTATGGCTATCGATTGAACTTGTTGCTTCATCAAGAATCAATACTTTAGGGTTCGCAACGGCAGCACGCGCAATCGCAAGTAATTGACGTTGACCTTGTGACAAGCCTTCGCCGTCCCCTGTAATTTCTGTTTGGTATCCTTGAGGAAGACGTTTGATAAAGCTGTGGGCGTTCGCAAGTTTCGCCGCCTTAATGACTTCATCATCAGTCGCATCTAAATTACCGTAGCGAATATTATCCGCAATTGTTCCAGTAAATAAATGTGTGTCTTGCAATACAATCGATATTGTCTTACGTAAGTCATCTTTCTTAATCTTCGTTACTGGAATCTCGTCAAAAGTAATGACCCCAGAATCGATTTCATAGAAACGGTTGATTAAGTTTGTAATGGTCGTCTTACCAGCACCTGTTGCCCCTACAAAGGCTACTTTTAATCCTGGTTCAGCCCATACATTGATATCTTTCAAGATACGCACTCCTGGCACATAGCCAAAGTCAACATTGTGTAGTTGGATGTTTCCGACAACCGGAATACGTTTGTCACCATCCACCCAGTACCATTGGTTTGGATCGCGTTGGTCCAGAGTAACCGTTCCTTCGTCGACTTCAGGTTCTTCACGAAGAATGGCAAAGATACGTTCTGCACCGGCCATCGCACTAAGAAGTACGTTCATTTGTTGAGACATTTGGCCCAGTGGTTGCGCAAACGTTCTTGAGAATTGTAGGAATGAGGCAAGTCCCCCAATATCCATGGCGTTAATAATCACCAAGTATCCACCAACTGCTGCGGTAATCGCGTAGTTCACGTAACTGATGTTTCCTAAGATTGGGAACATGATACTTGAATAGAATTGTGCGTTATTGGCAGCTTCTTGAAGTTCAGTGTTGAGTTTATTGAATTCATCTAAGACTTTATGTTCGTGGTTAAATACTTTCACCACTTTTTGTCCTTCAATATGCTCTTCCACGAAACCATTCACTTGTCCAAGAATCGCTTGTTGTGCAGCGAATTGTTTTCCTGATTTGACCCCGAGTTTCTTCACGATTTGGAACATCAAGAATACCATCACAATCAGAAGCACTGTTAAGATTGGTGAAAGGATGACCATCATCACAAATGTCAATACTAATTGAAGCATTGAGCTGATAATCATTAACATACTGTTGTTAAACGCATTTTGAATATTTTCAAAGTCATTTGTAAAACGAGACATTAAGTCTCCGTGCTTGTTCGTATCAAAGAAACGAATTGGCAAACTTTGAATATGGTTGAATAAGTCTGCACGCATTTTTTCGATGGTATTTTGTCCCACCGTTACCATTAAACGCGCTGAGAAGTAGCTGGCTGTTGCCCCAAGTACATAGACAATCGCGATAAAGCCAAGCATTTTCGCTAATCCGGCTAAGTCGCCTGTAGCAATAAAATCATTGATTAACGGACGAATCGCATACGTTCCGATAATTCCGGATGCACTTCCAATAATTAAGCAGACGACAACAACTGCAAGAGTCCATTTACTCTTCCATAAATAACCCCATAAGTCTGCCAAAGTTTGTTTCATATTTTCTGGACGTTTTGGCCCTTTATGTTTACTCATCTCCTTTGGCTCCTTTCATTTGGGTTTCGTAAATATCACGATACAAGTCGTTTGTTTCCATTAACTCTTCGTGAGTTCCTAGTCCGTTCACTTTACCATCATCTAATACAAGAATATTGTCTGCTCCTTGGATAGATGAAATACGTTGGGCAATAATGATGACCGTTGTATCTGGTAAATGGTTGAAGAACGCTTCACGGATTTTCGAGTCAGTCGCTGTATCGACCGCTGATGTTGAATCGTCTAAGATTAACACGGCTGGTTTACGTAGCATTGCACGTGCAATTGTAAGACGTTGTTTTTGTCCACCAGAGAAGTTTGAACCACCTTGTTCTACACGAGTGTCATAACCATCTGGCATTTCCATAATGAAGTCATGCGCTTGTGCATGTTTGGCCGCTTGAATCATCTCTTCTTCTGTAGCGTCTGGATTTCCCCATAAGAGGTTCTCGCGAATCGTTCCAGAGAATAAAGTATTTTTTTGTAATACCATCGATACGTTTTGACGAAGGTCTGCAAAACGGTACTCACGAACATCATGACCACCCACACGAACAGTTCCTGCTGTTGTGTCGTAGAGTCGCGGAATCAACTGTACAAGAGAAGATTTCCCTGAACCAGTAGGCCCGATAATTCCGAACACTTCACCTGGTTTAATCTTGAAGCTGATGTCGCTTAACACTTCTTCATCTTGTTGTTTTCCATATGAGAAATGAACATGGTCGAATTCCACTTCACCGTATACTTTGTCCACAGTAATTGGAAATTCTGGTTCTTCCACATCGATGTTTGTATCTAACACTTCGAAGATACGGTCCATTGATGCTTTTGTCATGGTTAACATTACGAAAACAAATGAAATCATCATGAGTGACATCAAGATTTGTGTGATATAAGAAATGAAACTGATAAGGTCCCCTGTTGTCATCGTTCCGCTAATAACGAGTCCACCACCGAACCACATCACCGCAATCGTTACCGCATAAACCGTTAATTGCATAATTGGGTTATTCCACATTACGACATACATCGCATGTAGGGCACGTTCTCTAAAGGTAGAGTTTTCTTTACCGAATTTTTTCTTCTCAAACGTTTCACGTACAAATGATTTTACAACGCGAATTCCGATAAAGTTTTCTTGTAAGGTACGGTTGATGCCGTCTGTTGCTTGTTGTAATTTTCTAAAGCGAGGAAAGGCTGTAGAAATGATGAGTGCTAATGAGAGCACTAAGATTGGAACTGCAACCATGAAGACAAGAGATAATTGTGCATTGATACTTACCGCAAAGAAAATCGCAAAGATAAACATCATTGGCGCACGCGCTAAAATACGCATCGTCATAATGGATGTGTTTTGAATGTTGTTCACGTCACTTGTCATACGCGTAATTAAAGAAGCATTTGAGAAGTGATCGATGTTCTTAAATGAGAAGGCTTGAATTTTCTTCATCTCGGCAGAACGTAATTCTGCGGCTACCCCAGTACCGGCAGTCGATGCAAATTTCGCACCAAGTACTCCGGCTGAAAGAGACACAATTGCAACTAGAACCATAATCAATCCTTGTTGCACAATAAAGCCTAAGTCTTTATTTGGAATCCCTTCGTCGATAATTTGCTTCATAATAATCGGTTGAGCTACTTCACAGAGCACCTCGATTAAGATGGCAAAAAACGCTAAGAAAGGATATTTTTTATACTTACTAAAAAACGGAATAATCTGTTTTAGCATTTTTTCACTCCTTTTTAATGATTTTAGATAATAAAAAACTGTCCTTGAGTTCCTCTCAAAGACAAGCAATTAGCTACGAATTACTATAAATAGTTTAACAATCTTTCTATTGGTTTTCAATAGATTGCCCTTCGAAATTTAATTGAATTTTCATTTTTACGTTACAATCTTTTCTGCTTAGAAAACGAATGCCAGCTTCAACTTTTACACTTCGAATGTGCCTGTGTTTTGTGTTTAGAGCGCGATTTATGGTACAATGAGCGCAACGAAATTTTAGAAAGCGAGGGACTCAAGTGTCCACAATTCAATACATTAGTACACGAGACACAAACAACCGCGTTACAGCTTCGCAAGCCATTTTAAAAGGGATTGCTGAAGACGGTGGTTTATATGTACCAACTGCCCTCCCAGAAGTGACTCTGGACTGGGAAGTGTTAAAAACTCAAAGCTATCAAGAAATTGCCATCGAAATTTTATCTGCATTTTTAACAGATTTTACCAAAGAAGAAATTACAAACTGCGTGCATTCCGCATACGATACAACATTTGATACAAAAGAAATCGCACCAGTGAAAAAAGTTGGCGACCGTCATTTCATGGAACTCTTCCACGGAAGAACTATCGCCTTCAAGGATATGGCCCTATCTATCTTGCCATACCTACTTACAACTTCTGCGAAGAAAAACAAATCCGACAAAGAAATCGTGATTCTAACAGCGACATCAGGAGACACTGGTAAAGCTGCCCTTGCAGGCTTTGCGGACGTACCTCATACAAACATCATCGTATTCTATCCAAAAGGCGGCGTAAGTACCATCCAAGAACGCCAAATGGTCACACAAGCCGGCGACAACACATTCGTCTATGGCGTAGAAGGAAACTTCGATGACGCACAAACAAAAGTCAAAGAGTTATTCGCGGATAAAGAGTTAAACGCAACACTAGCAGAAAAAGGATTCCAATTCTCTTCTGCAAACTCAATTAATATCGGACGTCTTTGCCCACAAATCGTCTACTACGTATTCGCATATGCACAATTAGTCAAAGATGGTACTCTATCAATTGGTGACCCAATGAACGTTGTAGTTCCGACTGGTAACTTCGGTAACATCCTAGCAGCCTACTATGCAAAAGGCATCGGTGTTCCAATCAATAAACTCATCTGTGCTTCAAACGAAAACGATGTGCTTGTTGATTTCTTCCAAACAGGAACATATAACCGACTACGCGAATTTAAATTAACAAGTTCTCCAAGTATGGATATCCTTGTTTCAAGTAACCTTGAGCGTTTCGTCTTCGAATTAACAGGACGTAGCTCAAAGGAAACAAATGCACTCATGACTTCCCTAAAAGAAAATGGAAGCTACTCTGTTCCAAATACAGACACTGCTCTATTCAAGCAATTTTACGGAAACCGTGCGAGCCAAGAAGAGACAGCTCAAACGATTCATGACGTATTCACGAACGAGCATTATTTATTAGATCCACATACCGCGGTTGCGGATGCTGTGTATTATAAATACAAGAAAGAAACAGGAGACGAAACTCCTACAGTGGTCGTATCGACGGCGAGTCCATACAAATTCCCACAAAGCGTTCTTTCAGCACTAGATGTGGACACAAACCAAACAGATGCTAAATTGATGGAAGCTATTCAACAAGAAAGCGGCATTGCGATTCCAACAGCTGTCACAAGCGTATTGGATGCGCCAATCCGTCATACAAAAGTTCTTTCAATCGAAGGCATGAAACAATCAGTCCTTGATTCATTAAACATTCAATAAAACAAATAAAGACAAGAAATCGTTGAAACGACGATTTCTTGTCTTCTTTTTTTACTCTTCTGTTAAGAATCCTTGTGCTTTAAGTACATCGAGCATTTCCGCACGTTTAGCCCCGAGCGTGTGGTATTTTGTAGACACTTGTTTTGTAAAGGCATCTACACGACGATTCGCATCACGAAGGTCGTAGTATTCTGTCACTGTCGCATCATACTCTTTTAATTCTTCTAAAGGATTCTCAAGGTCTTGATATCCATTTTCCATATGAATCACTTCTTTTGGAAGGCGTGGTTTTAATTGTGGCTCTTGATTTGGCCAACCCACAGCTAAACCGATTGCTGGGTAAGTGTATTTTGGTAAATTTAGTAACTCAACAATTTTGGCTGTATCGTTAAAGAAACTTCCTAGGTAAACAGTTCCCATTCCTAGAGATTCTGCTGCTACAACAACGTTTTGAGCCGCAATCACTGCATCTGTTAATCCAGATACGAAACGGTCTGCGCTTCCTTGAACTCCTACTTCTTGTCCTAAGGCTTTCGCAATTTCCGTGTTACGACGTTGGTCTACAACGAATACAAATAGATGTCCGCTAGTCGCCACATAAGGTTGCCCACTCACGGCCGCTAATTCCTTCTTCAACTTTGGATCCGTCACACTAATAATCGAATAAGCTTGCATGTACATACTTGAAGCTGTTCTTTGCGCTACTTCTACTAGTAAATCCACTTCTTCTTTTGTTAGAGGCTTCTCTTCAAACGCACGAATCGTACGGTGATTTAATTGTGTTTTGATAGTTTCTTTCATATGAATTGCTCCTTTGTATCAAAAAAAGAGTCGACTGCTCAACTCTTTTTGATTTTTAGAAATATTGTTTGCCTGTTTCCAAGGCAGCTTCTGGCATAATGACTTCGCCGTATTCTTTTAAGACTTCCCATGAAATTCTTGAGAACTCCGCATACTCGCGAACAAGCCCCATTTTCGCAGCGACTTCTTCTGGTTTTTCTACTTGATGGAAAACATGTAAGAAGTAGTGTCCGCTATAACGATAAAGAACAGATTGGTCGAACTCCCCTGCTGTTTCTTTTGCCATTGAGACGAAATCTTCGAAGTCTTCAAAGACAACTGTCACATCGATTGGTTTCAATGTGGAAGATTTATCTTCCGTATTAATGACTGGTTTTGGAGAAATTTTTCCTTCTTCTTTATCCTCTTTACGCTTCTTCCCAATACGGTCTGTTAGAGAATGTTGAATCGTATCGACGATATTGCGCACCATACGCTCGTCTGTTGATTCATCTCCCATGTCCACGATACGTGTGACATAGAGTTCTAAACCGTCTGGATTTGGCATGATTTGGAAACTCAATCCGTCTGAATCTTCGAATTGATTCAAGACGCCCATCTCCTCTAAAATACTATGGAAAAAGCCTTCGATTTCGCCTGGATTTCCAAGTAATTCAGGTATTGATGTACCACGGTCGATTAGATCTTGGTTCTCGATACGCAACAAGAATGTATCGTCGTTAATGCGTTCCATTTCCATAATATTCACCCCTTTTTACCTTATCTATCTATTCTAGACCAAACCTGACAAAAATAAAAGAAATACGATTGGAACACAAATACGAATTGGTTTGCGCTTGTGCTTGTTGAAAAACAGCTTGGGATGGGGCAAATTGAACTTGCGTTCAAATATACTAAAAAAAGATTACTGCGAATTCCTTGCGGATTCTCTTTATAATCGCTGTTACGGGGCACCGGTGTAAGCCTGTAGTCTTACACCTTCGAAGCTTCAAACGCGGAGTAAGGAACAAGTTCCTACTCCGCATAATTCTTCTTCGATGCGATTTCCCATTACTGCGATTATAAAATCCGCAAGATTCTTCGTAATCTTTTTTATTTAGTTTCGTTCAATTTGCCCCTCCAAGCTGTTTGAATAGGTGCTAACCCACTCGTATTTCTTATTTTTGGAAGGGTGGAAATGATGGAAGTGGCCGCGAAACGACGATACTTCTTCTCTTTTTATAAATAAGACTTAGGCTTTGCGGAGGGTGAGGCCGAATTGTCTTGTTCGGATGTGTTGGATGCTAAAGGCTAGTGCTAAATACAAGATTCCGAATAAGAGGACCATGCCTAAGTTCATAGCGTAGCTTGAAAATTCTAGTGACGAGTTTTCTGCTGCAGTCATGACGTAATATACTGGGAAGAATTTCGCAATGCTAATGGCTACTGGGTTGAGTAATTCGAGCGGTACGAAAATTCCTGAGATAAAGGATACACCCATCCCCACTACTGTACTTGCTGCAGAATACCCATACGTGTTATCCCCGATAATGACCGAGCAAAGGAATGCCAGTGCATAGGCGGTTAGTGCCGATGCAAAAGTGAGCATTAATGCCTTTGGAGCTCCCGCACTCACATAGAAGCTTGGTGCTACAATGGCCACGAATAGTAAGTTGATACCGACGATAATTCCAACGACCGTTAAGCCACCGAGGAATTTTTCAATCGTCACTTGGTTTACACTCTTCATACCGATAACGATTCGTTTAGCGACTTCATCATTTTCAAGTAAGGCAAAGATTAATCCAAGCAAGAAGATAAATACTGAGATATAAACGAACGGTGTATACGCAAAGTAGATTTCACCAAATTTCGCATAGTAATCGTCATCCTTAACTGTGGCGTCTTTTGAAATGACACTTACTGATGCCTGCTCGCTTAAAATCTTATTCATATTTTCAACGCTGAAGTTGCCTTGAGCTTTCAATACAACCGCATAGCGAATATACGAATTGACATACTCACGAAGGATATTTCCGTTCAGTGAATTCCCAATTTCCATTTTGACAGCAGATTCTCCATTATTAATTCTTGAATCTACATCTGATGGAATCCAGATTGCCCCATCCACATCATTTCCATAGACAGCTTCTTTCATGCTGTTATCGCTATTGGTTGTGAGTGTGACTTTATGATCTTTTTGAAGTGCGGCAATGAGCGCGTTGATAATGTCGCTACTGCCATCTGATTCGTCTTTAATCATGACTTGATACTGTGTATCTTTGAAACCTGTGACTTCGTTATTTCCTAGCACTTGAGAAAGGCCCATTGCCATAAAGATGACTAGGAAAAGTATCGCATATGATTTTAATCGATAAGCAAGTTTTAGAAAATATTTATAGACTATCATAACGTGTTCTCCTTAATCTCCATAGTGCACATCCTAGAAGTGCTAGTGTGTAGACGCCGAGTAGTAAGTATGTTCTGCCGAGGTCCGCACTTCCTACAAGGCGATTTAATTGATAAAATCCTGTAACCATTAATGCGACCGGATTAAATTGGTTAAATCCTGGCATAAAGGTGTTGGCAAATCCTTTCATTGCCGTTCCCATCATTCCCGCAAGTGCTGAAAGGACGAGGTTTGAAATCAATGCGAAGATAATTCGGCCTTGCATTGTAAGTTTTTGATTGGTTCCAATAAGAAGCCCCGCTGCAATTCCGAATACATTTCCTAGCAACATGAGAAGGAGGCTTCCTGCCCAATCTGCAAATAGATTAATTTTCAATACTTGTGTCGTATAGATCAGCATGATTGCGTTTGACGCGATATTGAGTAATAAACCAATCATAAAGCAGTTGATAATAAGTTTGCCTTTGCTAAATGGACTGCCCATAATACGTCGGCCAATCGGCGATAAGTTTCCGTTTAAGTACGCTGCACAAACGACACCGCTAAACAACGAGTACATCGTGAAGCTGGCAATCGCTGTGTAAAATAACATCGTCCCCTGACTGACACCCGTTGTCTCCTGCGTCACCCAGCTCTTGTTAAAGTCGATCAACGTTGCACCTTGTCCAAGACTTTGTACTTGTTTGATTTGTGTCGCTACATTTTTCAAGGCGCTTTGCGGAATTCCCATCGATTTACCTACAACCACATCTAAGTTCTTCTCAAGAAATCCGTCTGCTTTATCCTCTGTGACGAGTGCTTTCCCTGCTTCTTCTGACTCTACATCAATAATTTCGAAGTAATCTCCGGCTTGTTCAAACACATGGTGATATGGGTTGTCGGCCGTCATGGCTACGCGAACCGTCCCCATGTCTTGTTCCATGATTCCTGAAAAGGATACGAAATACAGTGAAATCAAGATAATTGGATATAGTAACACCCAGAACGAGAATGAAAAGTCTTTTAAGGCGTCTTTTGATAAATACGTAAATAGCTTTAAGAATGTCTTCATGAATCTCGAAGTCCTTTCCCTGTGTATGCAAGGAACACATCATCTAAGCTTGGCTGTTCACTGTATAAACGAACATAGCTTAAGTTCAATTCTTCTAGAATGTTTGCCACGTGAAGTAAGTGATTAGTTCCTTGTTCGAAGTTAAATTTCAAATGATCTTTATGATGCTCTAATACAAGAACGTGTGGAATTTGTTTTAAGCGAGCCACTTGTTCTTCAGTTGGAACGGTTGAAAGTTCCACTTGGATAATTTCAGAAGTTGCGATCGATTTCTTCAATTCTTGCGACGTTCCTGAAACAATGCTCTTTCCTTTATCCATAATTACGATGCGGTCACTTAACCCGTCCACTTCGTCTAAGTAGTGTGTTGTATAAATAATCGTGCTTCCTTGTTCATTCAGTTTGCGAATCCCTTCTAAAATAAATGAACGACTTTGTGTGTCTACCGCAACAGTTGGTTCATCGAAGAAAATTAAGCTTGGCTTATGCACGATGCCGCAAGCGATGTTCAAGCGGCGTTTCAATCCACCACTCAATTTCTTTGGAACAAATTTGCGGAACTCTTGTAGTTCTACAAACTCAATAGCTTCTTGTACATATTGTTTACGTTGCTTTGGATCTGAAATATAGAGCCCACAGAAGAAATCAATGTTTTCTTCTACTGATAAATTATCTAAATACGCTAATTCTTGAGGAACAATCCCGATTTCACGTCGTACTTTATTGGATAACGGGAACTTACTCTCTCCTAGAACGGTTACCTCACCGCTATCAAAGGTTAAGAATCCTAACATACTGTTAATTGCGGTTGTCTTCCCACAGCCGTTTGGTCCAAGAAGTGCTAAAAGCTCTCCTTTACGAATTTCAATATCAAAATGATTTAATGCCATTAAGTCTTTGTAACGTTTTACAAGACTCTTTACTTGGATACTATTTTCCATGTCCTCACCTCATTAATTGTTTTTACACTCTTAGTATATCGACCACCCTTGTCACAAACTAGTGTCAAATGTCGTTAGTTTCATATGACATTTGTCATAAATCGCTAGAAATTTATCCCTATTTCGGCTACACTGAAGGAAAGAGCTTTGGAGGTGAGAATCGTGCGCACTTTTTTAGAGAAGTTAATGTTCTTTATTTTGATTAGTATCTATTTAATGGGACAACAAACAGAAGTCTTTACTATATTTTTAGGGCTTTGTATTTTTATTCTTTCTCTATCTATAGAAGTGTTTGAAAATAGTTGGATTCAACGCATTTCGCTAGTAATATCTGGTGCTTTATGCATCTTCTATCCTGAAACGGGATTGTATCTTTCCATTTTCATCATGCATGCTGCCCAACTATTCGGGCTCCCAGGAGCTTTTGCTGGCATCATCCTTTTACTGCGACCAGATTTATTCACATTAATCCTAAGCGTTATCGGAACGTACGTTATTTTACGTAGTCGCTATGATAAAGAATTCCGTACGATGAGTCACCATATTCAAGACGACTTAGAGCATGAACGACTTCTACTATTGCAACGACAACAATTTAGTCAAGAAGAAACGTTGAAACAGATGGAGGTCGCAACGCTTAAGGAACGTAACCGCATCTCTCACGCCTTGCACGATCAAATCGGACATACGCTGAGTGCTTCGATTATGCAACTAGAAGCCTTGCAAATTATTAGCAATGAACCCGTTGTCGAGAAGAAGCTAGAACAAGTTTCAGGCATCCTTCAAAACGGGATGGACGAAATTAGAACAACGATACATCAGCTTTACGACGACTCTTTCCTACTATCTCAAAAGATGGACGAGATTCTTCACCCTCTTGAGGAAAAGGCTCAAGTCAATTATCAAAATACGATTTCAGATGAAATTCCAATCGGATTGAAATACGATATTCTTACTATTTGTAAGGAAATGGCAACGAATTTTATGAAGTATTCAAACGGAAATCAACTGCAATTATTTTTATTAGAACAAAACAACTACTACACGATTCAATATAAAGATAATGGGAACCAAACGAGAAACGACACCCCAGGCATGGGTCTTACGATGATGAAAGAACTGGTGGAGAAACATAAAGGGGTTATGACATTACAAACAAATAACGGATATGACATCTTTATCCGTATCCCAAAACAGGAGGTCAACCATGATTAAAACGATTCTAGTCGACGACGACTTTCTAGTGCTTCAAGCGCTTGAGACGATTCTATCTGTTCAAGACCATATTGAAGTGGTTGGAACAGGTCAGGACGGCAAAGACGCTGTGGAACTGTATAACACTCATCAACCGGACTTAGTCTTGATGGATATTCGAATGGAGCCTACTACCGGAATCGAAGCCGCAGAAACGATTCTGAAAGACTTTCCTGACGCGAAGATTTTGTTCCTGACGACCTTCCAAGACGACGAGTATATTACAAAGGCGCTCTCACTAGGCTGCAGAGGATATTTATTGAAGCAACATATTAAAGGAATTCTTCCTGCCATCGAAGCCGTGATGAATGGACAAATCGTCTACGACTCTACGATTGAAATGCCAGTGAAGAAAACCTTCGAGAAGAAATCAAGCGCTCATTTAAGTGAGCGTGAGAATGAACTGCTCTATTTAGTCGCTGAAGGGTTCAATAATAAAGAAATCGCCGAGAAGATGTATCTCAGCGAAGGGACGGTAAGAAACTACTTATCGGCTCTGCTTGAAAAGTTAGAATTGCGTGATCGTACGCAACTGGCAGTTTATTATTATAAAGAACTATAAGAAAAACAAGCATCTCAAAGTTGAGGTGCTTGTTTTTTGCAAGTAATTCGCTTGTGAATATTTATTTCCAATTTTTTCCAAGAAACGGTAAATTTTGTGCACAAAAAAAGCCCTCAATTACTGGGGCTTCAGGTCTTTAAAAGTTAACTAAGCGTTGTGCCATGTCTAATTCATAAGCACGAACTTCACGTGGTAAGAAGCGACGAATTTCGTCTTCGTTGTACCCTACTTGGAATCTCTTTTCGTCCAACATAATTGGGCGGCGTAGTAATCCTGGGTTGTTTTGAATTAATGAGAATAATTGATTTAGTGGAACTTCATCCAAGTCAATTCTTAATTCTTGGAATGCTTTTGAACGAGTTGAAATAATCTCTTCCGTTCCGTCTTCAGTCATTCGTAGGATGTTTTTAATTTCGTCAATTGTTAATGGTTCTGAGAAAATGTTTCTCTCTGTGTACGCGATGTTATGTTCTTCTAACCATGCACGAGCTTTACGGCAAGATGTACAGCTAGGTGATGTATATAATGTAACCATACGTCGATGTCCTCCTCTTCTAAAGTCTTCGGTCTTATCTACGTGTATTATTATATATGATATATACAAAAAAATCTATATCATTTTTGGATATTTTTTAGATTTTCACAAACTTTTTTCACTTTTGATGAAAAATTTAATGTTTCATAATATTTTCACTCGCTTTCATTTCGTGATTGTGTCTTCAACAGAAAATCTCTGAATTCACAAACCTTGAAAACAGTTGTAACTATTTTTTCATGAAAATCCTTTAGAAATAAGGTATAATAAAACTAACAAGTTTAAGGAGCACTTATATGTCTAAAAAAAGAATTTTCTCAGGCGTACAGCCTTCAGCCATCCCAACTATCGGGAACTATATTGGAGCGATGAAAAACTTCGTGGCCTTACAAGATGAGTACGATTGTACTTACTGTATCGTAAACCAACACGCGATTACCGTTCCACAAGATCCAAAGAAATTAAAAGAACAAACACGTTCACTTGCAGCACTTTACCTTGCGATTGGTCTTGACCCTGAAAAGTCAACGATTTTCGTACAATCAGAAGTACCTGCACACGCCCAAGCCGCATGGATCGTTCAATGTAATGTCGGCGTTGGTGAATTAGAACGTATGACACAATACAAAGATAAATCTCAAAAACAACAATCTGTTTCTGCTGGTTTATTAACATACCCTCCTCTAATGGTAGCCGATATCGTTTTATATAACGCTGAAGTGGTTCCTGTTGGAGAAGACCAAAAACAACATATGGAATTAACACGTGACTTCGTTGAACGCTTCAACAGCCGCTATGGAAATGGCAACCAATTACTTGTACTGCCAGAACCATTTATTCCAAAAGCTGGCGCACGTGTGATGAGCTTACAAACCCCAACGAAGAAAATGAGTAAATCAGATGCCAACGTAAAAGAATACATCAGCATGCTTGATGAGCCAGCTGTGATTCGCAAGAAAATCAAGAGCGCTGTGACAGATTCAAGCGGCGTGATTGAATTCGATCCAGCTGAAAAACCTGGCGTATCAAACCTATTAACAATCTTCTCTGCTTTCTCTGGTGAAAGTATTGAGTCCCTCGTGGAACGCTTCAAAGGCGTTGGTTACGGCCAATTCAAAGAAGAATTAGCGGACGCGATTATCGCTGTCATGGAACCAATCCAAGAACGTTATTATGAATTACTAAAATCTGATAAGTTAGATGAGATTCTTGATGAGGGTGCGAAGAAAGCGAATTATGTAGCGAATAAGACCCTACGCAAGATGGAGAAAGCGGTTGGCTTAGTGAGATAAACCAAGAAAAGTTATCTGCTTACTTTCTAAAATAAAATCAAAAGAGTCCTCTCGGACGTTATTATAATGACTTAAAAGGCTACACCGGGTTGAGCCACGGTCTCAACCCTACCGAGCTTCAAACAGATTCTAGAAGAATTCTCTTCAAGAATCTGTAATTCACATCGGTTGCAACCGCCATTAATGTCATTATAAAGTCCGAGGGACTCTTTTTCTTTATGTATAAAATTACTTTTCTTAGTTTATCTCTCCTTGCAAAGAGGAGTAGGCTATTTAATGCTTGCGACAAATCTTAACATTTGGCTTCTTGATTATCTTTAAAACATCAGTTTTATATTGAAAGAGTCATAGTGGGACATCGGTTCGAGCCTTTCGTCTCTCACCTTTGAAGCCTCAAAGCGGGAGTAAGGACTGTCTTCCTACTCCCGCTAATTCGCATTCAATGTGATTCCCCACTATTCTTTCAATAAACTGATGTTTTTTCTGATAATCAACAATCCATCTATGGGTGAATCACTAAAAATAATTTATCTCCCACCGCTGAAGAGAAAAGTGCCTACAAAATAAAAAACGCTAGGGCAATCCTAGCATTTTCTATCGTTTGCTATTCTATTACGAGCAGGCCGGCACCGATGATTCCATTATCCCCCTTAATGGTTGATGCTTGGATATGCTCTAGAATATGTTTTTGTTCGTGATGAAGGAGTTCTGCTAACTCTTCTTTCACGAGTTCTATAAAGTCTGGGTTGTAGTTTGAAACACTACCTCCGAACACAATGGTTTTTGGATCTAGTAAGCAGACCATTCCATGAAGAACACTTGCTAATCCCATAGCTGTTTCTTCGATGATACGGCAAGCCGCTTCCTCACCATTGCGCCATTTATCAAAGACGTCTTTCGTTGTTAATGTCTCGTCTTCGTAAATTTCGCGTCCTGTACGCTCGATTCCGACACCCGAACAAGCCACTTCTAACGCTTCGAGACATTCAAAGTAAGGCACTTTGACAAACCCAATTTCGCCTGAGAAACCTTCCCCGCGTAAGATTGTATTATTGACGATGTTGGTGGCTGCGATTCCTGTTGATACCGTTACGTATCCAAACATGTCTGTAGGCTTTAGATTGAGCATTCGATATTCCGCATAAGCCGCTACTTTAACGTCATTATCGATTTTCACCGGTATGTCTCCGTACGTTTCCTTCAATCTTTCTACAATTGGAAAATTAGCCCAAGGTATATTATTTTGGAAAATCGCTACCCCGTTTTCCACGTCTACCTTTCCTGGTAATCCAACACCAATCCCATACGTATCTTGAATGCGTAAATCATTATCATTGAGCACTTTATCCACCAGTTGGACCACACCCTGATACAAACTTTCGGCACTCGCTGTTTGGCTTGGGCTTTGTGAACGACTAACGATTTCCCCATTCTCGTTAATCAACGCAACCGCTACCTTTGTCCCCCCAATATCAATACCAACCGCGACTTTCATCAAAATCCCTCCGTTCATTATGATTTCGCTTTCATAATTAGTTTACACCGAAAATCGCTTCCTGGCTTTCCCTATCTTGTTCTATACTATAACTATTTTGCTGTCTTTCGCACAGTTTGAAAAATGATAACTGTTTTGATAGCCGTTTCGCTGTGTTTTCTAACAACCTCTCCTTCTCTCTATCTCTCCCCCTTCATTAGCAAAAATTGCATCGTTTCACACTCAAGGATAAGAAACAGCGCTTATTTTAGAGAAACATTGATTGAATTGCATTGAAAAATGATAACCAAAGATAGCCGTTATAGTGGAATGAGTGATGGGAAAAAGCATCGAATGTGAATTAGAGGGAGTTGCGAATGTATTCGCTACTCCCTCTTTGAAGCTTCGAAGACCGAGAGACCTTAGGCTCGAGGCGGTGCCTCATCACAAAATCCACTATGTCCAAACGGCTATCAATCAGGTTATCATTTTTCAAACCATCTCATTAAGTAGTACTTCTCTAAAATAAGCGCTGTTTCTTATCCCTTCAACCTTCGGTTGAAAACCATCAATTTTTGCACAAAAAAGGAGGGGAAGCAAATCTGCTTCCCCTCCCTAATTCCTAGGAATTATTTGTTTTTCAAGTTGTAGAACGCTGATAGACCTTGGTAAACAGCTAAGTCACCTAATTGATCTTCAATACGTAATAATTGGTTGTATTTAGCGATACGGTCTGTACGGCTTAATGAACCAGTCTTGATTTGTCCAGCGTTTGTTGCAACTGCGATGTCAGCAATTGTAGCATCTTCAGTTTCACCAGAACGGTGTGAAACAACTGCAGTGTAACCAGCTTTTTGAGCCATTTCAATTGCGTTGAATGTTTCAGTTAAAGTACCGATTTGGTTAACTTTGATTAAGATTGAGTTTGCAATACCTTGTTCGATACCACGAGATAAGATTTCAGTGTTAGTTACGAATAAGTCGTCACCAACTAATTGAACTTTACCGCCTAAGCGTTCAGTTAATAATTTCCATCCATCCCAGTCGTTTTCGTCACAGCCGTCTTCGATTGTGATGATTGGGTATTTTTCAACTAATTCTGCTAAGTATTCAACTTGTTCAGCTGGAGTACGTTTAGCACCTTTTTCACCTTCGAAGATTGTGTAGTCATATACGCCATCTTTGAAGAATTCAGATGCAGCACAGTCAAATCCTAAGTAAACATCTTTACCAGGTTCTAGACCTACTTTTTTGATTGCTGCTAAGATTGTTTCTACAGCATCTTCAGTTCCTTCGAATGTAGGAGCGAAACCACCTTCGTCACCAACTGCAGTTACTAAACCACGGTCGTGTAAGATAGCTTTCAATGCGTGGAATACTTCAGCACCCCAACGTAAAGCTTCTTTGAATGATGGAGCACCAACTGGTAAGATCATGAACTCTTGGAATGCGATTGGAGCATCTGAGTGAGATCCACCGTTAACGATGTTCATCATTGGTGTTGGTAATACTTTAGTGTTGAATCCACCTAAGTATTGGTATAAAGGTTGATCTAAGTAGTCAGCAGCTGCGCGTGCTACAGCGATAGATACGCCTAAGATTGCGTTAGCTCCTAATTTACCTTTGTTTGGAGTACCATCTAATTCGATCATTAATTTGTCGATCGCCATTTGTTCGCGAACATCGTAACCTAAGATAGCTTCAGCGATAATGTTGTTTACATTGTCAACTGCTTTTTGAACTCCTTTTCCTGAGTAACGAGATTTGTCGCCGTCACGTAATTCAACTGCTTCGTATTCACCAGTTGAAGCTCCTGAAGGAACCATACCGCGTCCGAACGCTCCGCTTTCTGTGTAAACTTCAACTTCGATAGTTGGGTTTCCACGTGAGTCTAGTACTTCTCTTGCTAATACATCTGTAATAAATGGCATGATTTATTAACTCCTTTAATATTTATTTTGTACGTTATTATTTTAATCGAAAATCATCAGAGTTTCAACCTTTGGAAAGGGATTCTTTATTTTTCGATTAATGATTCACCAGTCATTTCTTCTGGTTTTTCCACATTTAGTAAATCTAGCATAGTTGGAGCAACGTCTGCTAAACGTCCACCCTCGCGTAATGTTACACCTTTCTTCGTAACAATCACTGGTACTGGCACTGTTGTATGTGCAGTATGTGGTGTTCCTTCTGGTGTAATCATTGTTTCTGAGTTACCGTGGTCAGCAAAGATAATTGCGCTACCGCCTTTTTCAAGGATGGCGTCAACAACTTTACCTAAGTTTTCATCCACTGCTTCAATCGCTTTGATTGTTGGTTCTAACATTCCTGAGTGTCCAACCATGTCTGGGTTTGCGAAGTTTAAGATGATGGCATCATTTTCATCATTGATGATTGAGTTGTATAATGCATCTCCTACTTCGTAAGCACTCATTTCTGGTTTCAAGTCGTAAGTTGCAACCTTTGGAGAAGGAATTAAAATACGGTTTTCGCCAGGGAATTCTTCGTTACGTCCACCATTCATGAAGAATGTTACGTGTGGATATTTTTCTGTTTCGGCAATACGCAATTGTGCAAGGCCTGCTTTAGATAACACTTCACCAAGAACGTTTGTCATTGGGATTGGTGGGAATGCAACTTCTGCATCCACGCTTGGATTATATAAAGTCATTGTCACAAATTTAACGTTTGTAGCACGTGCACCACGATCAAAGTTTGTCCACTCTTTATCTGTGAACGCATTTGATAATTGGATTGCACGGTCAGGACGGAAGTTGAAGAAGATGATTGCATCGTTGTTTTCAACTTTTGCCACTGGTTTGCCATCTTTAACGATTACTGATGGAATAACGAATTCGTCTGTAACGTCTTTAGCATAGCTATCTTCGATCACAGCTTGTGCGCTTTCGAATTGTGGTCCTTCGCTATGAGCGATTGCATCATAAGCTAATTTCACACGTTCCCAACGTTTGTCACGGTCCATTGCATAGTAACGACCTGACACTGTTGCGATTTCTCCAACGCCTACTTCAGCTAATTTATCTTCTAATGTTTTGATGTAAGAAGGACCAGCTTTAGGATCTACGTCACGTCCATCCATGAATGCATGAATGTACACTTTGTCGATTCCTTTTGCTTTAGCTGTTTCCACTAATGCTAATAAATGGTTGATATGGCTGTGTACCCCACCATCAGATAACAATCCGAATAAGTGTAATGCAGAGCCGTTTTCTTTTACGTGGTTAAATGCACCGTTTAATGCTGGGTTTGATTCGAATTCGCCTTCTTCGATTGCTTTGTCAATACGAGTTAAGCTTTGGTAAACGATACGTCCAGCACCGATGTTTGTATGACCTACTTCTGAGTTCCCCATTTGGCCATCTGGTAGACCTACATCTAATCCAGAAGCTTTTAATGTTGTATGAGGGAATTCGTTATAATAACGATCAAAATTTGGTTTTTTTGCTTGTGCAACGGCATTACCTTCAACTTCTGGTCTCCATCCGAAACCATCTAAGATAATGATTGCAACTGGTGATTTTGCCATTATTTTACTGCCTCCAATAATGCTAAGAATGAATCTGGTTGTAAACTTGCTCCACCTACAAGAGCTCCGTCCACATCTGGACAAGCCATGTATTCAGCAATGTTTTCTGGTTTTACAGATCCACCATATTGAACGCGAACTTTGTCGGCAACTTCTTGACCGAAGTCAGCTGCTACAACGTCACGAACAACTTTACACATTTTTTGAGCGTCATCTTGAGATGCTGATTTACCAGTTCCGATAGCCCAGATTGGTTCATAAGCAATCACTAATGATGATACTTGCTCGTTTGATAAACCTTTCAATGCTGCAGAAACTTGTCCGCCTACGAATTCTGAAGCTTTTCCTGCTTCGTAAGTTTCTAAAGTTTCACCACAACAAATGATTGGTGTTAAGCCGTTTCTGAAAATAGCATGTGCTTTTTTGTTGATATCTTCGTCAGTTTCGTGGAAATACTCACGACGTTCTGAGTGGCCGATAACTACGTAGTGCACGCCCATTTCAGCTAATACTTTAGGTGAAGTTTCACCAGTGAAAGCACCAGCATCTTCGAAGTAGCAGTTTTCAGCAGCTACTTTTAATTCTGATCCTTTCGCATATTCTAATAAAGTGACTAAGTCAACTGCAGGAGCAGCAATAGCACTTTCTACGCGTTCGCCTGAAGGTAATTTACCAACAACAGCTTCCACAAAAGCTTGAGTTTCTTTTGGGTTTTTGTTCATTTTCCAGTTTCCGGCAATAATTGGTTTACGCATATACACAACATCTCCTTTTAAATGTTTAAAATTATTTATCACTGATAGCAGCAACACCTGGTAGTTCTTTACCTTCTAGATATTCTAGAGAAGCTCCACCACCTGTTGAAATGTGAGTGAATTTGTCAGCGTAGCCTAGTGAGATTGCAGCAGCAGCTGAGTCCCCACCACCGATGATTGTAGTTGCGCCTTCTAGGTTAGCGATAGCTTCACATACACCGATAGTTCCTTTAGCAAATTTTGGTAATTCGAATACACCCATTGGTCCATTCCATACAACAGTTTTTGCATCTTTTAAGTAGCTTGCAAATAATTCAACTGTCTTAGGTCCGATATCTAAACCTTCTTGGTCTGCTGGGATAGAATCTGAATCAACGATTGTAGCTACAGCATCGTTAGAGAATTCTTTAGCAACAACGTTATCGATTGGTAACACTAATTTGTCGCCAGCTTTTTCCATAATTTCTTTTGCTAATTCAACGCGGTCTAATTCTAATAATGAAAGACCTACTTCACGTCCCATTGCTTTGAAGAATGTGTAAGCCATTCCTCCACCGATAAGAACTTTATCAGCTTTGTCTAATAAGCTGTTGATAACGCCGATCTTGTCTGAAACTTTCGCTCCACCTAAGATTGCCACGAATGGACGTTCTGGGTTATCAACTGCACCACCGATGAACTTGATTTCTTTTTCCATCAAGAATCCAGCAGCTGATTCTAATTGGCTAGCAATACCAACGTTTGAAGCATGCGCACGGTGAGCTGTACCGAATGCATCGTTAACGAATAAGTCGCCTAAAGAAGCCCAATATTTACCTAATTCAGGGTCGTTTTTAGATTCTTTCTTGCCATCTAAATCTTCGAAACGAGTATTTTCGAATAATAAAACATCGCCGTCTTTAAGAGCATTAATAGCAGCTTCTAACTTTTCTCCACGTGTTTCTGGAACGAAAGTCACTGGTTTTTCTAATAACTCAGATAAACGTTCTGCAACTGGACGTAAGCTCAATTTAGCTTTGTCTTCTTCAGATTTCACTTTACCTAAGTGAGAGAATAAAATCACTTTAGCGTTGTGATCGATTAAGTATTTGATTGTTGGCAATGCTTGAACGATACGGTTATCGTCTGTAATCACGCCATCTTTCAAAGGAACGTTAAAGTCCACACGAACTAAAACTTTCTTTCCTTCAACTTGTAAGTCTGTAACGATTTTTTTAGCCATAAAATAGCCTCCTACATTTTTATTTGGAGCGAGTGCATTACTCACATTATGAAAACAGGGCGAGGAAGCGAATGCTTCCATCGCCCTGAGAAAATAGATACGATTAGCTAAATCTATAGTTTAAATTATAGTTTTGCGAAGTATTGTAAAGTACGAACTAATTGTGCAGTGTATGACATTTCGTTATCGTACCAAGCAACAGTTTTAACTAATTGTTTGTCGCCTACAGTCATTACTTTAGTTTGAGTTGCATCGAATAATGAACCATAAGTGATACCTACGATATCAGAAGATACGATTGGATCTTCAGTGTATCCGTAAGATTCGTTAGCTAATTCTTTCATAGCTGCGTTGATTTCTTCAGCAGTAACTGGTTTTTCTAAAACTGTTACTAATTCAGTTAATGAACCTGTTGGAACAGGAACACGTTGAGCAGCTCCGTCTAATTTTCCGTTTAATTCTGGGATTACTAATCCGATAGCTTTAGCAGCACCTGTTGTGTTAGGAACGATGTTAACTGCTGCAGCACGAGCACGACGTAAGTCACCTTTAGCGTGAGGTGCGTCTAATGTGTTTTGGTCACCAGTGTAACCGTGGATTGTTGTCATTAAACCTTCAACAATACCGAATTTATCGTTTAATGCTTTAGCCATTGGAGCTAAGCAGTTTGTAGTACATGAAGCACCAGAGATAACAGTTTCTTTACCTGTTAAAATGTTGTGGTTTGTGTTGAATACAACTGTAGGAACGTCATTTCCACCAGGTGCAGAAATAACAACGCGTTTAGCGCCAGCTTTTAAGTGTAATTCAGCTTTTTCTTTAGAAGTGAAGAAACCAGTACATTCTAATACGATATCAACGCCTAGTTCACCCCATGGTAATTCTTCAGGATTACGGTTAGCAAGTACTTTAACTTCTTTACCGTTAACGCGGAAAGCTCCATCTAACACTTCAACTTCACCGTTGAAACGTCCTTGAGTTGAATCATATTTTAACAAGTGAGCTAATTGCTTAGCGTCTGTTAAGTCATTGATTGCAACAACTTCTAATCCTTCCACATCTTGAATACGACGGAATGCTAAACGACCGATACGTCCGAAACCGTTAATACCAACTTTAACTGTCATATAGTTTTTCCTCCTAGGAATTTTTTATTTTTATTTTTTGCGGGTTGCCCCGTTCAAAACCAACTCTGATGTCTCCTTGTCAATCACAAACCAAGTGCGATCCACTGGAGCTAATTTGGCATATGCTTTTAAAGCAGGTGCCTTCTCTGCGCCTTCCACAACGGCAATCGAATGTGGAATCGTAGATAAATCACTAAGATGCAGCCCTACTCGTGGGATTTTTAATACCACATTTCCTTCTGCATCGAAGAAACAACCGAACGCTTCGCCAATTGCTTTCTTCTCTTTTAACGTAGCCATTTGTTCTTCTGAGAGGCCACGTCTCTCTCCCATTATAATAGCACTTCCAACGCTATATAACAAACACTCCGCCTTTTTCATGAGGCCTATCGTCTTTGCGACTGAAGGCTCTTGCATAAGGGGTGCATATGTCGCTTGTTGGACATGTTCTGGAACAAATAGTGCTTCATGATGGGCGCCAATTCCAGTCGCCATTTTCTCACTGACATTATTTGCCTGAATCAGCATCGACCCAAACATTCCTCCTCTTGCAGGAACAATCGTAAGGTCTCGGTTCACTGAAATCTCTTTTGTGAACCCTTCGCTGACACGGACCATTGTTTGGCCACCAGTGATAGCAATAATGGAAGTTCCAAGTGGTAAAAGGACATCCATAATCTCTTGTACCAACTCAGATGTTTTTGCCGGATCATCCACAACTTTTACATATTGAACGCCTAACGTTTTAGCCACCTTATGTTCCACCAGACTCATCTGGATAAAGTTGTTTTTCAAATCATCCGACCGTTCTAATATAAATTCGCCAACTTCTGTGAGTCGCATCCCAGACCCTTGTACTTCAATCAGGTCTAAAGCTTTCATATCCTCACATTCATTACGAAGTGTGCGTTCGGACATCTGAACCACTTTTGCAAGGGCCCTTCGTCCAATCGGCTGATACGTCGCAATGGCTTGTAAAATACGGAAACGCGTTTGAAGAGCGACTCTGCTTTCTGGAACTAATAAATGAGATAGATTAAGATAATTCATCGAAACCTTCCTCCAATCGTCCCGAGCAGGGTCTAATTTCGTCCCGCTTATTCCCAGTATCTTTGAATCCATATTTCTGAACACATTTATATTTTAACACAAAATAGCAGAAATGCAACCGTGCTCAGATTATAAATTGGTTAAGATTTATAAATTTGTGGGACGAATTTAGTCCCTTTCTATCTATTAACCTTTTCATAGCAAGTTTCTCCGTCATCCATCACAAAAGAAATTTCTAAATGGGCTCCGACTTTTTGTGCCATCTCCTCTAAAAATAAAATTGAGGGATTATGGTGCCCTGAAACCAATCGCGATAAATGAGCGGGTTTTATCCCAACCTTTTCTGCAAACTCGGTACGTGAGAGTCCCAACACAAGTCTCAACTCTGTAATCCTTGCTGCCATTTCTTTTAGAGTGAAATCTAAATCTAAGTCCTTTTCGTAGCTCTCCCAATCCAATGATAAGCGTGTTATTGAACGCTTCAGATTTTGATCCATTTTTTAAAGCCTCCTCTTTAGTATATACGACTGGAATACTCAATTCCGTACGCGATTTATTCCCCCACATTTCGAGTATTGCTGGACTTAACCCTTCCTTATCAAGCAGCTTAAGAGCAGCAAGCATTTTCACCTTTTCTTTATACGGCTTACTATCCACATACTCTAACGTTCTTGGGTCAATCTGATGCTCTATTTTCATAAATTCCCCTCCCACTTAAACATTACCATATTTGGTAATTACCAAATATGGTAATGTTGCTCTCTTCTTATACTTTTTTGCTCTCTTTTGCGCACAAAAAAAGGCCGGAATTTCTTCCGACCTTAAAATTGATTAGATTTATGCGTTTTTACGTTTGATAATAAGCATTGCTGTTGCAATTCCGCTTAACGCTACGGCTACTACTGAAAGTAATCCATTTGAAGCCACCCCTGTATTAGGAAGTTCTTCCGTTGTTGAAGTTGTGACTGTTGGAGCTTCTGTTGTTTCAGAAGTTGATCCTTCTGTCGTAGTCTCTTCTGTTGTTACTGAAGTCGTAGTTTCTTCAGTAGTTGTTGTAGTTGTTGTAGTTGTCGTAGTAGTTGTTGTTTCAGCTTTGTTCACAACATCCTTACGAATGACATTATTTGTTGCGTCTGCAGAGTTGATTGTAATTTCTTCTTCAGAAAGAACATATCCTGCTGGCGCTTTTGTTTCTTTGATTGTGTATTTTGGCTTGATTAAACCATCGAACGTTACGACACCGTTCGCATCTGAAGTAGCTGATTTTACTAAAGTACCTTCGAAGTAAAGTCCGAATTCCGCACCTTGTAATTTTTCACCCGATTCAGATTTCTTCGTTAATTCAACAGTGAAGATGTTACTTTGTGCGCTACCACCGTTTGCTTGATAAACGATTTCTGCATCCGCTACTGAATTATAACCATTTGCATCTTCAAATCTAGCGTTATTATTTAACGTTGTACCATTGTCAGGCGCACCAACTAAATCCACGTCGTATTTAACATAGTAACCACGGTTTGAATTAAATGGTTGTAAGTTCAATGTAAATGATTTACCGTCCGCTGAGAATTGTGGACTATAACTTGCAGTCACGTCCTCTTGGTATCCTAAACGGATTGAGTTATCAGACGGATCTGTATACCAAATACCAGACAATACTTTGAAGCTTTCTTTGTTGATCGTTGCATTCTCAAATTGAATCGTATCGCTAATTACTACATTTGAGAAGTTAAGGTAGTTTTGGTTGAAATAAATGATGTAGTGTAATTTGCTATCATCATTTGGATCTTGCCAACCTGATTTCGCAAAATCTTGTGGTTCCATTCCGGCAATTCCAGTATAGTTTACGACCCCTGCATTCATTGGAGTGCGGTTTACTGTAACCGTTAATGGAATTTGTTGTGCTGTACGAACGACATTGTGGTCCACACGAACTGTCATATTGAAGTTCCCTGTAAAGCTTGCACGTTCTGTGACATAGTTTGTAAATGTCAATACGGCTTGTTTGCTTGTAGAGTCGATTGTTGCGTTAGCTACCACTTGTCCATTTCCGTCGCGAATCTCAAATGTCTTCCCAACGAACATTAATTCTTGTGGTAATTGAACGGTCGCAGTATCTCCTGGTTGTACCTCTCCGTTATTGAACGCAAATTCTGCATTCATTTGGAAGTTTTCCCAAGAACCTACTCCATTTGTCAATGGTCCACCTTGGCTATTTTGCAGAGATACGTTCGTTAACACATTGTCAACAACTGCAGCCTCCGTTTTTGATTGTCCAGCATTTAAAAATAATGAAATAACTGCTAGAAAAAGTGCTGTGAAGTAAAAAAAGAAACGTTTAAATTTTTTCATTCTTATCCTCCTTATTGCGATTCATTCGCATTTAAAATTCACACAAACGTAGGAATAATTGCCGTTTTCACAGGAACTATCCCTAAAAATAAATTCTTCACATAAAGATTATACAATATTCGCATTCAAAATAAAATAAAAAATTGAATATTTCTTCCCAAACTTGCACCACTTCCGAAAATTAGATACACTTAGGAAAGAATGTCGCCTTAGTGTAGTGGATATCACATGAGATTCCGGTTCTCATAACAGGGGTTCGACTCCCCTAGGCGGCTTACAACATAGTCCGCGCTACAAACATTGTTTTGTAGCGTTTTTTGATGCACAAAAAGCCCCGAGATTTCTCTCGGGGCTTTTCGTCAAACTTTAGAAGTGATCACCTAGGTGAGATTATTCTTCTTCGTCCTCTTTTTTCTTGCCAGTCGCAAGTAATCCTAAACCTGCAAGGAGTGACATGCTAGCTGCACTGAAGACTGCTGATAAGTCTTCCACACCTGTCTTAGGTAATTCTGGTTTACCTGGAGTTGGAGGTGTTTGAGGAGGTGTATTTGGTGTGTTTGGAGGAGTTACTGTGTTATTGAACTCAGTATCTTCTGGTAATCCAGCCACAGCCGTTAATACTTTACCGTCTTTCGCTACAGTTACAGTGACAGTCGCAACCATTGTATCGTAAGTTACGCCTTCTTCTGTTCCTTTCACTTCTTCAACAGTGTAAGTGTAAACTCCTTCTTCGCCTCTCTTGAATGTTAAGGCAGAGAATTTAATCTTACCGTCAGCGTCGTTTGTTACTGTTTCGATGACATTTCCATCTTTGTCTTTAAGTACAAAGCTGAATTCGCCATCTTTCAGTGGACGACCTTCAAGTTTCTTAGTGAATTCGAATTCCACTTTCGTTGGGATGTTAACAACACGAGTTTCAGTTGGTTTTTCTGGTTTCTCAACTGATTTCTTAGTTGGATCGTATTGGTGAACTGTTTGGCTCGCAGTATTTTCGATATCTACACCATCTTTAGCAGTTTCTTTGATTGTCGCAACAATATCAAATTTATAGTAGCGACCGAATGCGAATTTAGTAGTATCTAATACTTTTGTATCTTCAGCATCGCCTAAAGATTTCGTTAAATCAGCTTTAGATGTCGCTGTAATTACGCCATTTTCAACTTTGATGTCGAATTTAGCTGTTACATCTTCACCAGTTACGCTGTCGTACGCTTTAATATTGGCAACGTCAACCGTTAAGTTTTCTTCGTCGTAGTTATCTGTGATTCCTACTGATTGGATGTAATCTTTGTTGTTTGCATCAAATTTAGTTGTATCTAACCAAACTTGGTAAACCACTTTGTCACCCTTCTTAAGTGTTGAAGTATTGATATTTTCAGCTTCGTTGTTGTCAGCTTTATCCGCATAAGGATCTGCTTTTGTATCTGTTACAGCATCTGTCAACTCAGCGTCGTCATCTACTAACTTGTCGCCAGTAGTATCGAATTTCTCATCCTTCACAACAAATTTCTTAGGTTGGAATTCAGGTGTTTCTGGAGGAGTTACTGTATTGTTGAACTCTTTATCAGCTGCATCTGTTACTTTCGTTACAAGGATCTTAGCAGTTCCATCGTAAGAAACTTCAACAGAGATTTCAGCTTTCATTGTATCGTAAGTTACTGTCGCATCTGTTCCAGCTACTTCTTCTACAGTGTATTTATGAGTTCCTTCGTCACCCTTCTTGAATTCAATCTTACTGAATTTAATCTTACCGTCTTTGTCGTTCTTCACAGTTTCGATTTCAGTACCTTCTGCATCTTTCAATACGAAGCTGAATTCGCCAGCTGCTAATTCGCGACCTTCAAGTTTCTTAGTGAAGTCAAATTCTACTTCGATTGGAACTTGGTTAACACGTTTTTCAGTTGGTTTTTCAGGAGTCTTAACTGTCTTAGACGTTGGGTCATATTGGTGAACGATTTGTGTTGCAGTATTTTCGATTTGTGAACCGCCAGCTACATCTTCTTTCACTGTTGCTACGATATCAAATTTATAGTAGCGACCGAATGCGAATTTCTCAGTATCAATTACTTGAGTATCTTCTGCGTCTCCTAAAGATTTCGTTAATGAAGCTTTAGATGTTGCTTTAATCACGCCATCTTCAACTGTGATGTCGAATAAATCAGTTACATCTGCACCAGTCTTGCTGTCGTACGCTTTGATATTAGCAGCTTCTACTGTTAATTTCGCTTCATCGTAATCGTCAGTGATACCAACTGATTGGATGTTTTGTTTTTCAGTGAAGTTATTCGTATCTAACCATACTTGGTAAACTAATTTATCTCCACGTTTAACAGTCTTCGTATTTAAGTTTTCAGCTTCGTTGTTATCAGTAGTATCTGCATATGGGTTAGCATTTGTTTCTGTAACAGCGTCTGTCAACTCTTTATCGTCATCTGCTAACTTGTCGCCAGTAATGTCGAATTTCTCATCTTTCACAACAAATTTCTTAGGTTGGAATTCTGGAGTTTCTGGAGGAGTTACTGTATTGTTGAACTCTTTATCTGGAGCATCTGTCACTTTTGTGATTAACGCTTTAGCAGTTCCGTCATATTTCACTTCAACAGTTACTTCAGCTTTCATCTTATCGTAAGTCACTGTTCCGTCTGTTCCAGCTACTTCTTCGATAGTGTACTTGTAAGTACCCGCTTGATCTTTGTTGTACTCGATTGCTTTGAACTTAACGTTTCCGTCTACATCGTTCTTCACAGTCTCGATTTCAGTTCCTTTGGCATCTTTCAATACAAATGTAAACTCATTTTCTTTCAACTCACGGCCTTCAAGTTTCTTAGTGAAGTTAAATTCTACTTCGATTGGAACGTTGATAACACGTTTTTGAGTTGGTTTTTCAGGAGTTACCACTGATTTGCTTGTTGGATCGTATTGGTGAACGATTTGTGTTGCAGTATTTTCGATATCTGCCCCGCCAGTTACGTCTTCTTTTACAGTCGCAACAATATCAAATTTATAGTAACGTCCGAATGCGAATTTAGTTGTATCAAGCACTTGAGTGTTTTCAGCATCGCCTAAAGATTTTTGTAATGAAGCTTTAGATGTTGCAGTGATTACACCATTGTTTACAGTGATGTCGAATAAATCAGTTACATCTGCACCAGTCTTGCTGTCATATGCTTTCACGTTTGCAGCATCCACAGTTAATTTCGTTTCATCGTAATCGTCAGTAATACCAACTGATTGGATGTTTTGTTTTTCAGTGAAGTTGTTTGTGTCTAACCATACTTGGTAAACCACTTTAGAACCACGTTTAACAGTCTTCGTATTTAAGTTTTCTGCTTCGTTGTTTGTAGTCTTATCAGCATATGGATTTGCGTTTGTATCCGCAACTTCATCTGTTAACTCATCGTCGTCATCCATTAACTTGTCGCCAGTAATGTCATATTTTTCTTCAGATAAAATGAATTTCTCTGGTTTGAAGTTTGGAGCATTTGGAGGAGTTACTACGTTGTTGAACTCTTTATCTGGAGCATCTGTTAGTTTTGTGATTAATGCTTTAGCAGTTCCGTCATATTTCACTTCAACAGTAACTTCAGCTTTCATCTTATCGTAAGTAACTGTTGCGTCAGATCCAGCAACCTCTTCGATAGTGTATTTGTATGTTCCAGCTTGGTTTTTGTTGAATGCTAAAGCTTTGAACTTAACGTTTCCGTCTTTATCGTTCTTCACTGTTTCGATTTCAGTACCTTCTGCATCTTTCAATACAAAGCTGAACTCTTGGTCTTTCAACTCACGACCTTGTAATTTCTTAGTGAAGTTAAATTCTACTTCAACTGGAATGTTTACAACACGTTTTTGAGTTGGTTTTTCTGGAGTCTTAACAGTCTTAGATGTTGGGTCGTATTGGTTTACTACTTGAACCGCAGTATTTTCAATATCAGCACCAGGTGTTACATCTTCTTTCACTGTTGCTACGATATCAAATTTATAGTAGCGACCGAATGCAAATTTAGTAGTATCTAATACTTGAGTATTTTCAGCATCGCCTAAAGATTTTTGTAATGAAGCTTTAGATGTTGCTGTTACAACACCATTATTCACAGTGATGTCGAATTTATCAGTTACATCTTCACCTGTTACGCTGTCATAAGCTTTCACGTTTGCAGCTTCAACTGTTAATTTAGCTTCATCGTAATCGTCAGTAATACCAACTGATTGGATGTAGTCTTTGTTTGCTGCGTCAAATTTAGTTGTATCTAACCATACTTGGTACACTAATTTGTCGCCACGTTTAACAGTCTTCGTATTTAAGTTTTCTGCTTCGTTGTTGCTTGCATCATCAACATATGGGTTCGCATTTGTATCTGCAACTTTATCTGTTAACTCTTTATCGTCATCCACTAGTTTATCGCCAGTTATATCGAATTTTTCTTTGTTTACGATGAATTTCTCTGGTTTGAACTCTGGAGTTTCTGGAGGAGTTACAGTGTTGTTGAACTCTTTATCTGTAGCATCTTTAACCTTAGTTGTAAGAACTTTAGCAGTTCCGTCATAGTTAACTTCAATAGTTACTTCAGCTTTCATTGTATCGTAAGTCACTGTCGCATCTGTTCCAGCTACTTCTTCGATCGTGTATTTGTGAGTTCCTACTTCTTTCTTACTGAATTCAAGTGATTTGAACTTAACGTTTCCGTCTTTGTCGTTCTTCACTGTTTCGATTTCAGTACCTTCTGCATCTTTCAATACAAAGCTGAACTCTTGTTCTTTCAATGTACGGCCTTCAAGTTTCTTAGTGAAGTTGAAGTCAACTGTCACAGGAACGCTGATCACACGTTTTTGAGTTGGTTTTTCAGGAGTCTTAACAGTCTTAGATGCCGGATCGTATTGGTGAACGATTTGCGCTGCTGTATTTTCAATATCTGAACCAGCAACAACATCGTCTTTAACAGTTGCTACGATATCAAATTTATAGTAGCGACCGAATGCGAATTTCTCAGTATCTAATACTTGTGTATTTTCAGCATCGCCTAAAGATTTTTGTAATGAAGCTTTAGATGTTGCAGTAATCACGCCATTTTCAACTGTAATATCAAATAAATTCGTTACTTCTGCGCCAGTCTTGCTGTCGTAAGCTTTGATGTTCGCTTTGTCTACAGTTAATTTAGCTTCATCGTAGTTATCTGTAATTCCTACAGATTGGATGTTTTGAGTTGCAGTGAAGTTGTTTGTATCTAACCATACTTGGTAAACAACTTTGTCACCACGTTTAACAGTCTTCGTATTTAAGTTTTCTGCTTCGTTGTTGTCTGTTCCATCTGCGTATGGGTTTGCATTTGTTTCAGCATACTCGTCTGTTAACTCGTTATCGTCATCCATTAATTTATCACCAGTTACATCGAATTTTTCTTTTGTAACGATGAATTTCTCTGGTTGGAATTCAGGAGTTGTTGGAGGTGTAACAGTGTTGTTGAACTCTTTATCTGGAGCGTCTGTCACGTTCTTAATTAACGCTTTAGCAGTTCCGTCATAAGAAACTTTAACTGTTACTTCTGCTTTCATCTTATCGTAAGTTACTGTCGCATCTGTTCCAGCTACTTCTTCGATTGTATATTTGTGAGTTCCCACTTGATCTTTAGTGAATTCAAGTGATTTGAATTTCACGTTTCCATCTTTGTCGTTCTTCACAGTTTCGATTTCAGTACCTTTTGCGTCTTTCAATACAAAGCTGAACTCTTGGTCTTTCAACGTACGACCTTCAAGTTTCTTCGTAAAGTTAAAATCGACAGAAACTGGAATATTCACAACACGTTTTTGAGTTGGTTTTTCTGGTTTTTCAACAGTATTGTTGTATGGATCGTATACGTGAACGATTTGGCTCGCTGTATTTTCGATATCGATACCATCTTTAACAGTTGTTTTGATAGTTGCAGCGATATCAAATTTATAGTAACGGCCGAATTCGAATTTAGTTGTGTCGATGACGCTGTTTTCATTTACAAATTCTGCTTTAGAAGTTGCACTGATTTTACCGTCTTCTACTTTAATATCGAATTTAGAAGTTACATCTGCACCAGATACGCTATCGTAAACTTTAATTCCGTCTGTAGTCACATCTAATTTGTCTTCTTCGTAATCGTCAGTGATTCCAACATATTGGATGTTTTGATCTGCAGTGAATTTAGTTGTATCTAACCATACTTGGTAGTAGAATTTGTCACCTTTTTTAAGTGTCTTACCGTTGATGTTTTCTGGTTCGTTGTTTGTTGATTTGTCAGCATATGGGTTTGCATTTGTTTCTGCTACTTCATCTGTTAACTCATTATCATCGTCCATTAGTTTGTCGCCAGTGATATCGAATTTTTCTTTATTCACAACGAATTTCTCTGGTTTGAACTCTGGAGTTGTTGGCGGTGGAGTTACTTTGTTGTTGAACTCTTTGTCATCCGCGCCAGTAGCTTTTCCGCCTTCTGAAGCATAAGTTGTTACTGTTGTTAATACGTGGCCAGATTTAGACACTGTAACAGTTATGTTTGCTTTCATTGTATCGTAGTCCATACGATCTTCTTTTGTCGCTGGGATTACTTCTTCAACAGTATATTTGTGAACGCCGACTTTAGTCTTGTCATAGTTTAATGCTGTAAATGTAACGTTACCATCTGCATCATTTTTCACAGTTTCGATTTCGTTACCTTCTGCATCTTTCAATACAAAACTGAACTCTTTATCTTTCAATGGACGACCTTCTAATTTCTTAGTGAAGTCGAATTTAGTTGATACTGGAGGTACTACAAAGTTGTTGAACTCTTGGTCGTCAGCTTTAGAAGTTTCGCCGCCTTCTGCAGAGTAAGTTACTTTAGTTTTTAATACGCCAGCAGCGTCTTGAGTCACTTCAACAGTCATAGTGATTTCCATTGCATCGTAATCAACAGCCGCATCAGAACCTGCTTTTTCTGTAATCTTGTACTTGTAAGTGCCAGGTTTATTGAATGTTAATTCGCTGAATGAAACTTTACCGTCAGCATTTTGAACTGTTTCTTCGTGTCCATCTGGAGAAGATTTTTGTTCTTTAATTGTGAAGCTGAATTCGCCGTCTACTAAGTTACGACCTTCTAACGTTTTCTTGAATTCAGGTTTCACTTTAACTGGTTCGATCTTTTCATAGTAGTAAACACGTGGTTTGTATGGTGCTAATGAGTTAAGTAAGTCAACGTTAATACCGATACCACCTACACCGTCTTCTAATTGTTGATTTGAAGAATTATGTCCGATTCCATCCCCTAAGAAAGGTACGAATACTGTTTTATACGGTGTATATCCTGCTGCTGTTTGGAATCCAAAATTAACTTCTTTACCATTAGGATAATTTTTGAGAGGAATTGTAGTAAGAGGACTCTTAACATAAGCTAATTCCTCTGTATTATTACTTCCTGGTTTAATTGGTTTTGTTTCGGCAATTAGCATATATCCATCAGTACTCAAAGTACCATCAGAACGTTTACTTTGTTGTTTAGGATCTAAAAGATATACACGAACTACAACTGAACCGTCTTCGCCAACTACCTCTTTAATACGTTTAATACCAAAACGGTCAGCGTCCATGAATTTAGTTCCAACTACATACGGACGAGAAACAACCCCTGTTGTTGCATCTGGGTCAATCGTTTGATATAAACGATAACCTTCAAATTGACGTTCGCCTGAAGCGTTGAAGTTTTGTCCTTCCATAGCTTTTAGTGTGTAAGAAGCTAATTCCACTTCGTTTCCATTTGGTTTATATGATTGTGTAGCAGTTTCTGTACGGCCTGCTTGATAAGTTGGGTTTGATTTATCTACAACACGATAGTATGTTGCATTATCAACTACTGTAGGAATCTTACCATTTGTATCAGTAATTGTACGTCCTTCATAAGCTGGTTCTACAGCGTTAAAAATATCCGTACTAGTACGTGAATTCATCACGTCAGAGAATAATTTCTTCTTCGCACGGTCTTCAGGAGTATCCCCTGATTTATTTTCATAAGATTTAATTACAGGATCGATATCATAGTGATATTGGATAAACGGAGCAGTTGAGTTCACTGCACCCTTACCTTCTGTAAACACACCTACAAGTGTCATTTGTGAATTTGAAGCTTGAGCTGTTTTTTGGAATGAAACATCGCCACTTGTTTTGTTAAGTTTCTTTGTTTCAAGAACTGTGTTCGTATTCTTATCTACTAATTCAAGAGTTACTTCTTCAGAAGTATCAAATGGTTTAGACGCACGAACATAGTAATTCACACCGTAGCGTTCATTAAATCTAGTTAAATCTACTACGTGGAAAGTGTAACCTGAAGTCGCTTTTTTGTAGCTAGCATCTGAAATGTCACGTGATTTTACATTCGCACCGTTAGGATTAGACATGTCAGGAGTTACTGTTTCGCCATCTTTAAGTGTTGTCTCGACATCAACTGGAGAGTTGTCGCTTCCTTGTGAAGCTGCACGACGAGAACGTGTTCTTGGAGTTTCCCCTGCTGCTGGTGCTGCAGTTGTTGTTTCTTCTGCAGCTGCTGGTGCTGCAGTTGTTTCTGTTGCTGCTTCTGGAGCTGCAGTTGTTTCTGCTGCTGCTTCTGGTGCTGCAGTTGTTTCTGTTGCTGCTTCTGGAGCTACAGTTGTTTCTTCTGTAGCCGCTGGTGCTGCAGTTGTTTCAGCCTCAGTAGTTGCCTCAGCGGTTGTTGCCGGCGCAGCCGCTGTCGTTGTTGCTTCAGCTGCTGTAGCAGATACTTCTTCTGCTGCTACTGCGTTTGTAGCAAAAATCGTTGTACCTAATAAGACTGAGCATACGCCAATCGTCAATTTACGTAATGAGAAACGTTGACGCTTGCTAAAGATATCTTTCATTTGGACACTTCCTTTTCTTATTATTTTATTTTTGTTCGTGATTTCACAAACAAGACTGCTCGAAAAGACGCAACAGATTTCATACTTTCTACACAATTCACACTATATATAAAATTTGTTAAAATCTTTTCTACAGCGCATATTCTAATGTAAATAATTTATAAATTCAACCCTACTTTTTTTGAAAATGAAGTATGTAAAAATCTATTTTTCCTAGAAAGTTCATACTTTCATTTTCTTTCATGAATTCCGTTTGAAATTCAAATGAATTGAACAAACCCCATAGGCATCGCGTTTTAAGACTATACCTTTTGATTTTTTGCACAAAAAAACAGCGCTCAAAGTATCTTTGAGCACTGTTTTGAAAACGGTTGTATCAACTTTCTTCCCTAAAAGTGAAGAATTTAATTTTTATGCGAATTTTGAGAAATCCCAAATATCTGTCACTAATCCTTCGTAAAATTCAGGCTCGTGACACACCATTAATATACTTCCTTTATATTCTTGTAATGCACGTTTTAACTCATCTTTAGCATCTACGTCTAAGTGGTTTGTAGGTTCGTCAAGTACGAGCACATTTGATTCTTCGTTCATCAACTTACAGAAGCGCACCTTTGCTTGTTCTCCCCCACTGAGTACTTGCACTTGACTCTCGATATGTTTACTTGTTAATCCACAACGAGCGAGCGCTGCACGTACTTCTGGTTGTGTCATCGATGGGAAGGTATCCCAGATTTCTTCTAGGGCTGTCTTACGATTTCCTTTTGGTGTCTCTTGTTCGAAATACCCAAGATCGATATAGTCCCCACGCGTTACTTTTCCGTTCAACGGCTTAATAATGCCTAATAAACTCTTCAATAGTGTCGTTTTCCCGATACCATTCGCCCCGACAATCGCAATCTTTTGGCCGCGTTCCATTTCAAGATTCACATGTCCTGTTAATGGACGGTCGTATCCAATCACTAAGTCTTCGGCTTGGAAGATGTAACGGCCTGGAGCACGAGAAGTCTTGAAGTCGAATTTTGGTTTCGGCTTCTCGCTGGCTAATTCGATGACTTCCATCTTATCCAGTTTCTTCTGACGAGACATCGCCATATTCCGTGTTGCCACACGCGCCTTATTACGGTTTACGAAGTCCTTCAAGTCCGCAATCTCTTTTTGTTGACGGTTGTACGCCGCTTCTAGTTGCGATTTCTTCATCGCATACACCTCTTGGAACTGATCATAGTCCCCGACATATCGGTTCAACTCTTGATTGTCCATATGATAAATCAAGTTCACAACGCTGTTTAAGAATGGAATATCATGCGAAATGAGGATAAATGCATTTTCGTATTCTTGTAAGTAACGCTTCAACCATTCGATATGCTCTACGTCCAAGTAGTTTGTCGGCTCGTCGAGTAATAAAATGTCTGGTTTTTCTAATAATAGTTTTGCCAGTAACACTTTTGTACGTTGCCCACCACTGAGTTCACTAACATCGCTATCCATCCCAAATGCTGCAACGCCTAATGCACGCGCTACTTCATCGATTTTAGCATCCAGAATATAGAAGTCGTGGCTATCTAATCGCTCTTGCAACTCGCCCACTTCTTCTAGCATCGCGTTCATCTCGTCTTCGTTTGCGTCACCCATTGCCATATACAATTCATTAATACGCGCTTCGGCCACGAATAAATCGTCGAAGGCTTTTTGAAGGACGCTGCGAACCGTCATCCCTGGTTCAAGAACGGTATGTTGGTCCAAGTATCCAACCTTCACATTTTTAGACCATTCGATTTTTCCTTCGTCGGGTTGTAATTGACCTGTCACGATATTCATGAAGGTTGATTTTCCTTCACCGTTTGCCCCAACAAGCCCGATATGTTCCCCTTTTAATAGACGGAAGCTCACATCATTGAAGATGGCTCTTTCACCGAAGCCGTGTGTTAATTTTTCTACATTTAAAATACTCATCAACGTTCTCCTTAAGTTTTCTCTGGGTCATTGTATCATAGTTTGCGATAAATTCAAAAAAAGCCAAAAGAAATACGGAGCAAGAAACGAATTCCTACTCCGCATTTTTCTACTATTTAAATTGTGCTTTGTATAACGCCGCATACGCCCCATTTTGCGCGAGCAATTCTTCATGCGTACCGTCTTCTGTCAGTCCATCTTCTGTAACGACAATAATTCGGTCTGCATTTTTAATCGTAGCAAGTCGGTGAGCGATAATAAACGTCGTTCTCCCTTTTGCCAACTCGTCAAACGATTGTTGAATAAACTTCTCGGTTTGCGTATCGAGCGCGCTCGTTGCTTCGTCCAAGATTAAAATTGAAGGATTCTTCAAGAAAATACGCGCGATTGAGAGACGTTGTTTTTGTCCGCCTGACAATTTTACACCGCGTTCTCCAATATGTGTGTCCACGCCATCTTCTAAATCTTCGATGACTTCTTTCAGTTTTGCCTGCTCGATTGCGCGGTCTACTTCCTCGTCTGTCGCATCTAGTCGTCCGTACAATACATTCTCGCGGATTGTTCCGTTAAAGAGGAACACATCTTGTTGCACGATACCGATTTGACGGCGAAGCGATTGTAAGGTGAAACGGTTGATGTTGGTTCCATCAATCAGGATTTCCCCTTCTTTTAAATCATAGAAACGAGGCAATAAGTTCACGAGCGTTGTTTTCCCAACTCCACTTGGTCCAAC
>CAKPVL010000015.1 GCA_934193545.1 uncultured Granulicatella sp.
TTTTTTAACCAATCTAAAAATGCCCCCTCTAAAGTAGTTTACTTTTTTAAGTGTCTACTTTAGAGGGAGCATATCACAATGAGTGAGAATTCGTAGTTTTTTATTATGCATTTTGTAGTGAGCGATTGACCCGCTCCACAAAGTTATCAAATAACCCTTGCATCACATTGCTATCTTCAATTAAGAGCTCAGGATGCCATTGAACGGCAACCACGCTTTGGTCTTTAGATTTCGATTCGAACGCTTCGATAATGCCATCCGTGCTCCAAGCAACAGGCACAAAATCCGCAGCTAATTGTTTCACTGCTTGGTGGTGGTAAGAGTTCACAGGAGTCGTTGTTCCAAGAACGCGAGAAAGTTCGCTACCACTTGCGATTTGAATCGTATGCGTTGGTTGGCTCGGCATTGTTTTTTGTGTATGTTTCACAGAAATATTTTCATATTGTGATTCGATGTCTTGGTAGAGTGTTCCGCCAAGAGCGACGTTTAGGATTTGTAAGCCGCGACACACTGCAAAGATTGGTTTGTGTTGTCTATAAGCCTCTTTAATGAGCTCAATTTCAAACGCATCACGAGCAGGATAAGTACGTGCCAAATTAAGATGTGGTTCTTCACCATATAATAATGGAGAAACGTCTTGTCCACCCGCTAATAGAAGTCCATCAACCCGAGAGATGAATTCTTTTGCAAATTCTGGGTTACTGATGGGAATGATGACAGGAATCGCTTTTGCTTTTTCAAGACCACGGACAAAACCATGTGGCGCATACGATAAAATGTAGCGATCTTCTTCCGTGTTATCTTGGCGATGATTTCCTGCAATACCAATAAGTGGATAAGTTTGCATGTGCATCAGCCTTTCTTTTAAAAATATGTTCCATCATACCTCATTTTCATGAAAATGAAAAGCATTATTACACGATTTCAAAGCGCGGCTATTTGCGAATCGTTCTCAATTAGGATAAAATATAACAGAATAGAATGATTATAAAGGAGAATGAATCGTGGCAACTTTAGAGATTAAAAATCTACATGTATCGATCGAAGACAAAGAAATTTTGAAGGGCGTTAATTTAACGATTAACACTGGAGAAATTCACGCAGTTATGGGACCAAACGGAACTGGGAAATCAACACTTTCTGCAGCGATTATGGGTCACCCGAGCTATGAAGTAACAGAAGGAGAAATCCTATTAGACGGCGAAAACGTCTTAGAAATGGAAGTGGACGAACGCGCTCGCGCAGGTCTATTCTTAGCGATGCAATATCCAAGTGAAATCGTTGGAGTAACAAACGCAGAATTCATGCGTTCAGCTATCAACGCACGTCGCGAGGAAGGCGACAAAATGGGTGTCCGTGAATTCATCAAGAAGTTAGATGAAAAAATGGCTCTATTAGACATGCCAGAAGAAATGGCAGAACGTTACTTAAACGAAGGTTTCTCAGGTGGGGAGAAAAAACGTAACGAGATTCTTCAATTATTAATGATTGAACCAACATTCGCGATTCTAGATGAAATCGACTCAGGTTTAGATATCGACGCATTGAAAGTTGTTTCTCGTGGAGTGAACGCAATGCGTGGAGACAACTTCGGATCATTAATTATTACGCACTACCAACGTCTGTTAAACTACATTGAACCAGATGTGGTGCATATTATGATGGACGGTCGTGTTGTGATGACAGGGGATGCTTCTCTTGCTCGTCGCTTAGAAGCTGAAGGATACAAAGGAATCAGTGAAGAATTAGGAATCAAGATTGAACATCAAGAGTAGGAGTGAGATTGTGGCAGAGACAAAATTAACCATAACACCAGAAGAAATCACCGCATTCTCTCTTACAAAGAATGAACCAGAGTGGTTTCTAAAAACACGTTTAAAAGGGTTAGAACTCGCAAAAACGCTAGAATTACCTTTTATCGAACGTGTGAAATTCCACCGTTGGAACTTATTCCAATCAGCAATCGGTGATGGAACTTCAATGATTGAAGAACTTCCAAAAGTGATTCCAACAGCAGCAGGAAGTGCAAAAATTGTACAACTAGGCGCGGTCTCTTACTGGGAAGAAATGAATGTTGAAACAGCATTGAAGGACGTTCTCGTGATGGATTTATTCGATGCGCTGGAACAATATCCAGAGCTCGTGAAACCTTACTATATGACAAAAGCAGTACCAGTCGATGAAGATAGCTTAACGGCTTATCACGCTGCGATGGTCAACTCAGGGGTATTTATTTATATTCCAAAAAATGTAGACGTAAAAGATATTATTGAATCTCATTTTGTTCAAAACAACTTAGTCGACGAAGCATTCGTGAAACACGTGTTAATCGTGGCGGACGAAAACAGCTCAGTCTCTTATGTAGAACGTTTTGAAAGTGTCGGTGACAAAAAGAATACGGCTAATATTGTTGTAGAAGTGATTGCGAAACAAGGTGCGAAAGTTCAATTTGCGGCTGTGGATACTTTAGGTCAATCAACAGATGCATATGTGAACCGTCGTGGCTACCTTGAAAAAGATGCAACGATTAACTGGGCGCTTGGCATTATGAATGACGGAAATGTGATTGCAGACTTCGACTCTGAATTACGCGGAGACGGTTCTCATTCACAAGTGAACGTTATCGGTATTTCAACAGGACGCCAAGTACAAGGAATCGATACACGTGTGACAAACTATGCGCCACATTCAGTAGGACACATTTTGCAACACGGTGTTATTTTAGATAAATCAACCTTAACGTTTAACGGAATTGGACATATTATTAAAGGTGCGAAATTCGCAGACGCTCAACAAGAAAGTCGTGTACTGATGCTTTCAGAAGGCGGACGTGGAGACGCGAACCCAATTCTATTAATCGATGAAAATGAAGTAACGGCAGGACACGCAGCGAGCGTGGGACAAGTAGATGATGAACAATTATTCTACTTAACTAGCCGTGGAATCTCAGAAGCAGAGGCAAAACGCCTTGTGATTCGTGGGTTCTTAGGAGCCGTGATTCGTTCAATTCCTTCAAGCACTCTTCAAAAAGAACTTGTGGACATGATTGAACAAAAGTTGGTTGCTAGCTATGATTAGTAAAACAATTCGAGAAGACTTTCCGATTTTAAAGCGTGAAGTTAACGATGAAGTGCTTGTCTATTTAGACAATGCAGCCACCACGCAAAAGCCTCGTCCAGTTGTAGAAGCCGTTGAGAAGTTCTACTCAACCCACAATGCCAATATTCATCGTGGGGTGCATACATTAGCTCAGGAAGCAACAGACTTGTATGAAGAGGCTCGAGCTAAAGTGGCAAAATTTATCCATGCAGCCAGCACAAAAGAAGTGCTCTTTACGCGTGGAACAACAACCAGCTTGAACTGGGTGGCACAAGGATTTGCACCAGGACGCTTGCAAAAAGGGGACGAAATTTGGATTAGCCCTGCTGAACACCATTCGAACGTGGTGCCTTGGCAACAAGTGGCCAAACAAACGGGAGCCGTCTTACGTTATTTTTCATTAACGAAAGAGGGCGAATTAGATCTCGAAGCAGCAGAACAAGCCTTAACCGAGAAGGCAAAAATCGTGTCGATTAACCACGCCTCAAACGTTCTTGGAACAGTAACGGATGTCAAACGTGTAGCCGAAATGGTGCACGCAGTAGGAGGCATCCTTGTTGTTGATGGTGCTCAAGCAGCGCCGCATCAAAAGGTGGACGTTCAAGCGTTAGACTGTGACTTCTATGCCTTTAGTGGACATAAGATGCTGGCTCCTACAGGAATTGGTATCTTATATGGAAAAGAAGCACTTCTTCAAGAGATGAATCCTGTAGAATTTGGCGGAGAAATGATTGATTTCGTGTATGACCAGGAGAGTACATGGAATGAATTGCCGTGGAAATTCGAAGCAGGTACGCCAAATATCGCAGGAGCCATTGGACTGGCCGCTGCCATTGATTATTTAGAAGAAATCGGCATGGAGAATATCCACCAGCATGAACAAGAAATTGTTGCGTATCTCTTACCGAAGATGCAAGAGATGGAAGGTGTGACGGTCTACGGGCCAAGTGACCCAACAAGACATTCTGGAGTCATTAGTTTTACCATCGACAGCATCCATCCACACGACATCGCAACAGCGCTCGATATGGAAGGATTTGCGGTTCGCGCAGGGCATCATTGTGCACAGCCTTTAATGAGATGGCTCGATGTACCGGCAACATGCCGTGCAAGTTTTTATATATATAACACGCTTCAAGAAGCCGAACAGTTTTTAGAAGCATTAGAAAAAGTAAAGGAGTTTTTCCAATATGGCCTTATCTAAATTAGATCAGCTTTATCGTCAGGTGATTCTGGATCATTCGTCTCATCCGCACCATAAAGGATTGGTAGATGATGCGAGCATTCCAACGATTGAATTTAATAATCCAACGTGTGGAGATGTGTTGCAGTTGCAGCTCGTTGTAAATGACAACGGCGTGATTGAAGATGTTCACTTTGACGGACACGGCTGTACGATTAGTATGGCGAGTGCCAGCATGATGAGTGATGCGATTATTGGAAAGACAGTTGACGAAGCGGTCGCTCTAGCAGAAGATTTCTCAAGTCTAGTGCAGGGTGAAACCGTGGATGAAGAACCTTTAGGGGATGCGGCGTTACTTGCCGGTGTTCAAAAATTCCCAGCGCGTATTAAATGTGCCACTCTTGCGTGGAAAGCATTAGAACGCGCAGTAGAAAATGAGAAAGCATAAGAAAGTGGTGACAAAATGAGTGGAGTTCCTGAATTAGCCGATTACAAATATGGCTTTCATGAGGATGTAACACCTGTTTATGAAACAGGAATGGGATTAAGCGAGGAAGTCGTTCGTACGATTTCACAAGTGAAAAACGAGCCACAATGGATGCTTGATTTCCGATTAAAATCATTGAAGGCATTCGAAAATATGCCAATGCAAACATGGGGGGCGGACCTTTCAGATATTGATTTTGATGCGATTACGTACTTCAAACGTGCCAGCGATAAGCCAGCGCGTTCTTGGGATGATGTTCCTGAGAAAATTAAAGATACTTTCGAGAAAATCGGAATTCCAGAAGCAGAGCGTGCGTATTTAGCCGGAGCTTCTGCGCAATTCGAGTCTGAAGTGGTTTACCATAATATGAAAGAAGAGTTCGATAAACTCGGAATCATCTTTACAGATACAGACTCAGCATTAAAAGAGTATCCTGAATTATTCAAAAAGTATTTTGCAAAATTAGTACCACCAACAGACAACAAATTAGCTGCGTTAAACTCAGCCGTATGGTCTGGTGGAACGTTCATCTATGTACCAAAAGGCGTGAAATGTGATGTGCCGCTTCAAACGTACTTCCGTATCAACGACCAAAACATGGGACAATTCGAACGTACGCTTATCATCGTAGACGAAGGAGCCAGCGTGCACTACGTAGAAGGATGTACAGCGCCAACGTACTCTTCAAACAGCTTGCATGCGGCGATCGTAGAAATCTTCGTTGAAGAGGGTGGCTACTGCCGTTATACAACGATTCAAAACTGGTCAGATAACGTGTATAACTTGGTAACAAAACGTGCCAAAGCTGCTGCTCATGCAACAGTAGAGTGGATCGATGGAAACCTTGGAGCGAAGACAACGATGAAATATCCATCCGTTTTCTTAGAAGGACCATACGCCAAAGGTACAATGTTATCAATTGCGTTTGCTGGAGAAGGCCAACACCAAGACACAGGTGCGAAGATGATTCATAATGCGCCACATACGTCAAGTTCAATCGTTTCAAAATCGATTGCGAAAGATGGTGGAGCGGTGAACTACCGTGGTCAAGTAACATTTGGGAAGAAATCAGATTATTCTATTTCTCATATCGAATGTGACACGATTATTATGGATGACAAGTCGAAATCAGACACGATTCCATTTAACGAAATTCATAATGATAAAGTTGCACTTGAGCACGAAGCCAAAGTATCAAAAATCTCAGAAGAGCAATTGTTCTACTTAATGAGTCGTGGAATTAGCGAGTCAGAAGCGACAGAAATGATTGTTATGGGATTCGTTGAACCATTTACAAAAGAGCTTCCTATGGAATACGCCGTTGAACTAAACCGTTTAATCGCGTACGAGATGGAAGGGTCAGTTGGATAGATATTAATAGAAGCCAAGAAACATGGATTGATGTTTCTTGGCTTTTTTGCTAAAAGAAAATTATAGGTAAACAACACAAAATATATTATATTTTTTGAATTTTATAGTTTCTTAATATTATTTGCTCAGAATTTTGGATATTTTCATATAGAATAATCCTTGTTAAATCAATGTTTTTGAACGAAAATGCACTCTAGGTGAAAAATTTACATTTTACGAGATATTACACTTGTATTATATTCAGAACGTGTTATAATATGTTCATCAAGAGATATAAAGAAAGGAGAATGGGTATGAGAAAACAACCATGGTCGAACGAAAATAAGACTGAACGGATTAACTTTACGATTGAGCCCTCTTTGAAAGAAGCATTTTTGAAGATTATCTCAACAGACGTATCAACTTATTTCCGATCGGTCATCGAAAATGAAGTCGAAAGTCATCAGAAAAAAGTTGAAAACTGGCCTGACGCAATTAAAACATTATTGCATGGACAGTTTAAGGCGTTCTCCGAGCAAGTCTTCGGAACGTTTAATTACCGAGGACGGAACTATCCATATAAAATTTTGGATGTTATGTCAGTCGAAGAAGGACAACCACTTGAAGTCATTGACTACGAGGATGGGTTGGTATATGTAAAAGTGATTGAGGAAATCAATCCAGAAAAATTAGTATATGTAACTATTTAGAAAGAAGGAAATTTAAAATGCCAGTAACAATCTTAATTATCGCCGTAGTATTAATCTTATTAATTATTGCTTTCAAATCAATTCGTATCGTTCAACAAGGACACAAAGCAGCTGTTCAATCATTTGGACGTTATGTTGGAGAATTAGGACCTGGGTTACACTTTGTAACACCAATCATTCGTAACATTGCTTACGTTGTGGATATGCGTCAACGTTCATTAGACTTAGATCCTCAAGAAATCATCACAAAAGACAACGTTAATTTAACAATTGACGCTTCAGCTAAATACCACGTAGATAATCTTGAAGAATACTTATATGGAAACACAAACCCAGAAGGATTATTACTTTTAGATATCCAAAACGAATTACGTGACATTATCGGTACAATGACAATGGCTGAAATCCTTGGTGGTACTAACAAAATCAACACTGATTTAAACCAACGTGTATTCGGTAAAACAGACTCTTACGGGGTTACAATCGACCGTGTAAACATCGGTGAAGTAATTCCTCCACAAAGCATCGTTGAAGCGATGAACAAACAAATCACTGCTGACCGTGAACGTGATGCTGCGTTAATCGCTGCTGACGCTCGTCAAAAAACAGTTGAAATGGATACAAGAACTCAAAACAACAAATTATTAGCAGATGCTCGTGCACATGCTGAAAAAATCGCAATTGACACTCAAGCAACTGTTGCTCAATTAACAGCTATCAACAATGCATTAAACGAATCAAACTTAAATGCTGCTGCGTTAGAATACTTAGCAATCGACGCTAAAAAAGCTCTTGCTGAAGGTCCAAACAATACAGTTGTATTAATGGACGGTCAAAACAACGCAAAAATCGCTGAAAACATTGCTTCATTAGCATCAGGACGTAAAGTTTGGGACGAAGCAGGTAAATAATCATGAAACAACAAGCTAACAAATCTTTCTTTGGGTTGAAATGGCTTGCGGTACTGATTGCCACTTTATTGTTAGTAGGAACCTTTGCACGTGTTTCAACAGTCAATGCTGAAACTCAACAACCAGTAGACACCACAAAGATGAAGATACAAGGCGCCTTTGAACAAAAAATCAACTTTGTGGATGGGGAAGATTATAATGCGACAGTGACGATTAAGTTGACTTATAATAATCCTCAATATAAAGAGATTAAAGTTCCCGTTCAAATTAAAAACCTTCCAACAGGGAAGGGCGGTATTCGACTTTACGTATATCAAGATACAGATAATAGCCTCATAGTTCAATCATTTGTTGAGACCATTGAAGACCACAATGTTATCTATTATGATCTGCTTCATGTCGAAGATGGGAAAGTCACAAAAGCGTTTCAATTCACGGCAACTGACAAAGAACGAACAAAATTTCTAGAAGACTTAGCAAATGCCAAGGACAAAGTGGAAACTACTACGGCTGAGAAAGCTACAAACTCAAACGAAAAGAGTTCAAACGCCAATAGTTCAAATTCCAATAATTCAAACGCGAGTGACTCGAAAGGGAACTCAAAAGGCTCTGAAAGCAAAGATATCTTTGATCAGATTGATAACTTCTTTGATCAACTAGATACGGACAAAATTGGTGAAGGACTCGGTAAGGGAATATTTTATATCGTCCTTATCATCGCTGTTTTCTTCGGAATTAAAGGAAAACAAAATAAGGCGCGCAAGAATAATCGTAGAGCTCGAACTGGAAATACGCGTTCTGCTAATAGAAATGGGGCGAATGCTCCTGTAACGAGAGCACAAGGCGCAAGCACTCCAGTAGTCGCTACTGAAGCTGTACCGCAACGTGTATATCGTCCGCGAAATAAAGTTTCAGATCCAAAACTTCGCTCACAAGCGAAAAAACAAGCAACAAAACAAGCGCTACAATCGGCTTCAAGTCGTTCAAATACTTCAAGAGAAATGTATGTTGATACACGTGCTACAAGACCGGTTTCATACCGTCCAGCATCAAAAGAAAAATCACATACATTACCACGAGTGCTTTCAAGCAAAACACTCCCTCGTACTTTGAAAACACCGCGCTTAAAATAAAATAGTGGAAGCACCTAATCTCACATGTGAGGTTAGGTGTTTTTTTTGCATAAAGTCGTCAAGCATTTGCACAAGTCGCACTATCGGAGTATGCTAAGTGAGAAGGGTGGAATGAACATGACGAAATTAGAGGAATTAATCAAAAAAATTGAGGCCGATCCTCAAAATGCAGAGTATACAAAAGAAGGCATAGCGCCTTTATTTTCTGCACCACGTAAAGCAAAGATTCTGATTGTAGGGCAAGCGCCTGGAATAAAAGCGCAAGAGAGTCGCTTGTTTTGGAATGACCAAAGTGGCGATAACTTAAGAAGTTGGATGGGCGTAACTCGTGATTTCTTCTATCAATCCGATTTATTTGCAGTGGTTCCGATGGATTACTATTATCCAGGAAAAGGAAAATCTGGAGACCTTCCACCACGCAAGGGTTTTGCTGAGAAATGGCATGAAGAAACGCTAGCCTTAATGCCGGATATTGAACTCATTATTTTAGTTGGAAAATATGCGCAAGATTATTATTTAAAAGAGACAAAAAAGAAAAACTTAACGGAAACGGTGAAGGCGTATAAAGAATATTTACCAAAGATGTTTCCGCTCGTACATCCCTCACCTCTAAACCGTAGATGGATGGCCAAAAATCCATGGTTTGAAAAAGAAGTCTTACCTGAATTTCAAAAGAGAGTACAAGAAGTGATTAAAGGAGCCAAGAAATGAGAACAGAATTATATCCAGAAATCGAAATCTACAAGGAACACATGATTCCAGTGAGTGACTTGCATACGATTTATGTGGAAGAGTCAGGGAATCCATTAGGTCATCCAGTGGTTGTCTTACACGGTGGGCCAGGTGGGGCATCTTCTCCAGCGAATCGTCAGTTTTTTGATCCAGAGTTTTATCGCATCATCCAATTCGACCAACGTGGCTGTGGGAAAAGCACACCTTTTGCGTCACTAGAAGAAAATACGACGCAGGCTTTAGTCGCCGATATGGAGAAAATTCGTATAGCACTAGGGATTGAAAAATGGCTTGTCTTCGGTGGTAGCTGGGGGACAACGCTGGCCTTACATTACACCATTGCACATCGTGAACGTGTCGTAGGATTAATGCTTCGTGGCATCTTCCTAGGTCGTCAAAGTGATGTAGACTGGTTGTACCAAGATGGGGCGTCTCATTTTTATCCAGAGAACTTCGAGAAGTTTAAAGCACCGATTCCTGTTGAAGAACAAGGAGAACTGGTGAACGCGTACTACAAACGTTTAACTTCAGAAGATGAATCGATTTGTCTCGAAGCTGCGCGTGCCTGGGCAGAGTGGGAACATGGACTCGTGAAGTTGATTCCGTATGATCCGATTGTCTGGGATGAAGCGGGGATTCGCGGAGCGCTAACGATTGCGCGAATGGAATGTCATTTCTTCTACCATCATTGCTTTGTAGAAGATGATAATTACATCTTGAACCGTGCAGATGCGTTCAAAGGAATTCCAATGCATATCGTTCACGGACGTTATGATGTGGATTGCTTACCAAGCGCGGCATTTGAACTCGCTCAAGCAGTCGATGGCGCAGAACTCATCTTTGCAAAGGCTGCAGGACATACCGCGATGGAACCTGCAACAATGGAAGCGTTAGTTGGTTTTAGTGAAAAATGCAAATCCTATTTTAAATAAAAAGAAAGGCTCGTAGAAATTTCTACGGGCCTATTTATGTGTTTAGATTTTTTCAAGAAGCATTGCAGCGATGCGCTCCACATCACGGTTACTTCCACGTAGCTCAAATTCATCGAGCACTGGGAATCCAAAGCGCTCAGAATATTGACGAGCAGTGAGGCAGAATTGTTTGTTGAAGTTACGATTTCCGCTACCAATGACACCAAAGCAATGGGCGTAATTATGCTCATAGGCTAAGAAATCACCGAGTGGATTCGTTAAGACTTCGACGTCTCCATTGTCCACGCCGTTTCCACCTTCTAGGTAAGTTGGAAGAAAGGCAACGAATGGTTTACCTACTTTGAAGTAGTCTTCTTGTCCTTTGACAAGGTCTTTCACATTCGTTAGTGTCACGTTTAAAGACGGTTCCAAAAAGCGTAAATGGTCTTTTAAACGAGTGACAAAGTTATGTGTATTTCCTGTTAAGCTAATATAAATAATGGGTAATTCTTTCGACATTGAGCGACCTCCTGAAAGACATTTTACTGTCTATAAGTATACCGCACTTTCTCAAATCCTTCTAGAGGGTGTTTTTAAACTTTTAAAAATCGTGAAAATCGGCTATAATACTTGAGAATAAACACGAAGGAGATAGTCATGTCACACTTAAAAGAAGAAGTACAATCTCGCAAGACCTTTGCGATTATTTCCCACCCGGATGCTGGGAAAACTACAATTACAGAACAATTACTCTTATACGGGGGAGCGATTCGTCAAGCCGGTACCGTAAAAGGGAAGAAAACAGGGAAGTTTGCAAAATCTGACTGGATGGAAATCGAAAAACAACGTGGGATTTCTGTTACGAGTTCGGTAATGCAAGTGGAATACGATGGCAATCATATTAATATCGTGGATACACCAGGGCACGAGGACTTCTCAGAAGATACGTATCGTACATTAATGGCCGTGGATAGTGCCGTGATGGTCATCGACAGTGCTAAAGGGATTGAGCCGCAAACGAAGAAATTATTCGAAGTTTGTAGTATGCGTGGTATTCCAATCTTCACTTTCATCAACAAATTAGACCGTGATGGACGTGAACCGCTAGAATTAATCGCGGAACTTGAAGAAGTATTAGGCATTGACGCGTATCCAATGAACTGGCCAATGGGGATGGGAAAAACATTCCTTGGGTTATATGACATTTACAACAAACGTGTAGAATTGATGCATCCAGAAGAAAATGATGATAATGACTTCTTACCATTAAACGAAGATGGCGAAGTGGACGACGATTATGCGTTCAAACAATCTACGCTTTATAGCCAAGCTATCGAAGACGCTCAACTCTTATTAGAAGCAGGAAATGCGTTTGATGAAGAGAAGATTGCGGCTGGTAAATTAACGCCTGTATTCTTTGGTTCAGCCTTAACAGGATTTGGGGTTCAAACATTCTTAGATGCATTCGTTGATTTTGCGCCAAGTCCATCTGCAAAGAAAACTGAATCAGGGGAACTCATTGATCCACTTCAAGAGCAATTCACTGGATTCATTTTCAAGATTCAAGCAAACATGAACCCAGCTCACCGCGACCGTATCGCATTTGTACGTATCTGTTCAGGAGAATTTACTCCAGGGATGGATATTACCGTGAACCGTTCGCAAAAGAAAATGAAATTATCACATACAACGCAATTTATGGCCGATAGCCGTGAAACCGTAAAAGCAGCCGTAGCAGGGGATATCATCGGACTTTACGATACAGGGAACTTCCAAATCGGAGATACGATTTACTCAGGAAAAACTCCTGTTCAGTTCGAACCACTACCACAATTTACGCCTGAAATCTTTAATAAAGTGGCTGCGAAAAACGTGATGAAGCAAAAATCATTCCATAAAGGAATCGAGCAGTTAGTACAAGAAGGAGCTATCCAATTGTACAAGACGTACCATACAGGAGAATATATCCTTGGTGCCGTTGGACAACTGCAATTCGAAGTGTTCCAATATCGCTTGTTAAATGAATACAATGCCGAAGTCGTTATGACTCCAATTGGAAGCAAGATTGCTCGTTGGATTGACGAAGAACAACTGGATCCAAATATGTCATCAAGTCGTAACTTATTATGTCGCGACCGATTTGACCAACCAGTCTTCTTATTCGAAAACCAATTTGCCCTAAACTGGTTCAAAGATAAACATCCAGAAGTCGAATTAAAAGCATTATTCTAAAAGCAACAATAAAAGCCTCTCTAATCAAAGTGATTAGAGAGGCTTTTCGTATTTTTTAAATTAAGCTTCGTATCCCATTAAGATTCCGCCTTGTTCCGCATAGTAGCTGCAGACACCGCTTGTATGGATGCTTGATACATCCGCCTCTGGGAATTCGCTATGAACGGCTGCTTGAATTAAGCCGCAGATTTCTGGGTTACTGCAGTGGCTAATGACCACGCGGCCACCCTTGTAGCCATTTTTCTTCATTTCAGCCCAAACTGCTTGAACAGCTTTCTTTTGACCTTTTGCTTTGTGAAGAAGGTTTAAGGTTCCTTCTGGAGATGCGTTACCGACTAAGCGGATATTAAGCATTCCGATAACGGCACCTACTAATTTATTTAAACGACCATTTTTCACTAAGTTATCGACACGAGCTAGTGCGAATAATAGTTTTGTACTTGCTAAATAATCTTTTAAGGCAGCTACGACTTCTTCATAAGAGAGGCCTTGTGCGATGAGTTCATTGGCTTTTTGTACGAAAAGAACCATTTCACCGCTGGCTGAAAGGCTATCGAACACTTCGATATTTGTTTCAGGAGCTTCTTCTAACAGCATTTTTTTTGCGAGTTGCGCACTGTTTTGGCTTCCTGATAAGCCACCTGTAATTGTAATGGCGATGACATTTTCTGCACCTTTGTAAGCTTCAAGGAATGCATCTGGGCTAGGGCAGGCTGAAGCTGTTTGGTCTTTCGTTTGATACATTTCAATCATCATAGCATCGATATCTAAAGAGGCATCATCTGTATAGTGTTTGTCACCTACTTGAACTGTTAGCGGTACGTTAATGTACTGTGTATCTGGAGCAAGATTCTCGATTTCGCGTAAATCACAACCAGAATCTGCAATAATTTTCCATTTCATAATGGGTTCTCCTTTGAATTATATTTCTATTCTAAACAAATATACTTTGAATATCAAAACAAGTCAAATAATCTAGATTTTTCCTTTCATTTTAGTAGCATTTTAGCGCTTTCTGTAATATTGTAGAAGTGTAAAAATAAAAATAAAAGGAGGAGTTTTATGACTCAAACTATTTCTTTCGGATATGGTTCAAAACCAGCTCAATTTATGGCGAATAAACTAAACCGTCACGGTGTCATTGCAGGGGCCACAGGTACAGGTAAAACTGTAACGTTAAAAGTATTAGCGGAGCAATTAAGTGAAGCAGGAGTTCCTGTATTCTTATCAGATATTAAAGGGGATTTAGCAAGCCTTGCTGAAAAAGGCGAAGTGACTGAGAAAATTGCAGAACGCTTGGCAAAAGTTCATGTAGAAGATTTCGAACCAAGCTCGTATCCTGTTGCTTTCTGGGATGTCTTTGGGGAAAACGGAATTAACATCCGTACTACAATCTCAGAAATGGGACCAATTTTATTAGCTCAATTATTAGGTTTAAATGAAACTCAAGAAGGTATTTTAAACATTGCGTTTAAAGTAGCGGACGACCAAGGATTATTATTAATCGATATTAAAGACTTACGTGCAATGTTAAATTACGTTGGCGCACACGCTGGGGAATTACGTAACTTATACGGAAATATCGCACAACAATCAATTGGTTCTATTTTACGTAGCTTACTCGTATTAGAACAACAAGGTGGAGACCAATTCTTCGGTGAACCAGCGTTTGAAATCAATGACTTATTTAAACAAGACCAAAATGGCCGTGGGGTCATCAATATTTTAGCGTCTGAAAAATTATTCCAAACTCCAAAATTATACGCAACATTCTTATTATGGTTCTTATCAGAATTATACGAAAACTTACCAGAAGTTGGGGACTTAGATAAACCAAAATTAGTCTTCTTCTTCGATGAAGCTCACGTATTATTCGGACAAAGCAATGCTGCAGTTCAAGAGAAAATTGAATTAATCGTTCGTTTAATCCGTTCTAAAGGAATTAGTATTTTCTTCGTAACACAAAACCCAACTGATATTCCAAATGCTATCGCGAGCCAATTAGGGAACCGCGTGCAACACGGATTACGTGCGTTCACTCCTGCTGAACAAAAGAACGTAAAAGCAGTGGCAGAAACGTTCCGTCAAGAAGATGGACAAGATTTAGTAACGGTGATTACAAACCTTAAAGTAGGGGATGCAGTTGTTTCAACGCTTCAAGAAGATGGTTCTCCAAGCTTTGCAGAAGTCGTATCGATTTACCCTCCTAAGAGTAAATTAGAAGCAGGCGATCCGCTTGTTCGTCAACAACTCATCAACCAATCAGCTTTCTACGATAAATACGCAGAAATGTTTGACCGTGAATCTGCTCATGAACAATTAGCAGCGTTAGATGAACAATTCAAACAAGAACAAGAAGCAGAATTAGCGCAAAAAGAAGCTGAAAAACAAGCTGAATTAGAGCGTAAGGAAGCTGAAAAACAAGAAGCTCTTGCACAAAAAGAAGCTGAAAGACAAGCGAAATTAGAAGAAAAAGAACGCGAACGTGAACAAAAAGAATTGGAACGTCAAGCACGTCAAGCGGCTACAAAACGTGGAGATTCAGCAATGGATCGCTTCACTAAGAACATCATGTCAAGTGTGGGTCGTGAAGTTGGTCGTGTGATTACACGTGGCGTAATGGGCTTATTCAAAAAATAAGAGGAGGCCAAAAGAATGGCAAATGTCGTTGTATTTTTCGCGCAAGGATTTGAAGAAATCGAAGGCCTTGCAACGGTTGATATTTTAAGAAGAGCAGGACACACAGTGCACACAGTAGGACTTGGCAGTGAAGTCATTACAGGTAGTCATCATATTCCTGTAAAAATGGATGATGTACTCGATACATTCTACTGGGCAGATATTGATGCGCTCGTACTACCAGGTGGTCTTCCAGGAGCCACTCATTTACGAGATGACGAATTTCTTATTAAGAAACTAAAAGAGTATTCTAAAAAAGGAAAAATTATCGCAGCGATTTGTGCAGCTCCAATTGCATTACACCGTGCAGGATTACTCAAGGGCAAGAAATATACTTGCTACCCTGGTGTAGAAAAAGACATCAACCAAGGAACGTATACAGGACAGCTCGTGGAAACAGATGGAAAACTCATTACTGGATGTGGACCAGCTGCAACCTTTGAATTTGCCTATACGATTGCAGAAGCGTTGGGTACTGACACAAGTGCTCTTCGTGAAGGAATGCAATATAATAAACTTCTCAAAAAATAAAATGGGTATGAAGACTCGTCTCGAATAGAGGCGGGTCTTCTTTTGTTACAAAAATGTTACAATGTTACAAAAATATTAACTCAAACACTTGCAATTTAACCGGAAATTTGAGAAAATAATGAATGACAAAATAAAACTTAGTACATAGAAATCAGGTAATAGTATGCATAAAGAAGAATTAAAGGAAGTTGTTGGTCAACTTCGCAAAAAAGGGGTAAGAATTACACCTCAACGTGTTGCGATGCTTGAGTTTTTAGCAAGTGTACACACGCATCCAACGGCCGAAGAAATCTTCAAGGCGTTGACAAAAGAAGATCCACAAGTGAGTGTGGCAACTGTTTATAATAACTTAAATCTATTTATTAAAGAAGGCGTCGTAAAAGAATTGACGTATGGGGATAGCGCGAGTCGCTATGACTTTGATTTAGGACAACATTATCACGCCGTATGCGACGTGTGTGGGAAAGTGGTGGACCTTTATTACCCAGTACTCGAAGACGTTGAAAAAGCTGCAGAACAGCTGACAGGATTTAAAGTAAGAGGACACCGTATGGAAGTGTACGGAGTGTGCCCAGAGTGTCAAAAGAAACAAAAATAGTATTCGATTAAGGGGTATAGGAGTTATGGAGAAGGTCATTAAACGAAGAGCCAAAAGTGGCAAAGATGAACACTCAAAAAAGGAAAATAAATATACACAAGCTCCAGAAGACTTCGAAGAAACAGAAGTAGTAGAAGAGGAAGCTTTTGAAGAACTGGAAGAAAAAGAACTCTTTGGTGGGAAAAAGCCTAAGAAGAAAAGACCTAAGAAAAAAATGAATAAAACGATTTTCTGGGTCATTGGGATTTTAACATTACTTATTTTGATTTTTGAATTATTAACGATTCACCGTATTATGGCAGATCAGTTCAATGAAGAAGAATTCAAACGTATTATTCAAGTCGAACAAGAAGATGCGAAGAAATATAACGAGAATTTAACCGTGAAAGATGATACAAAAGGCAATGTGGAAGTGCAGGAGTTAATTCCAACAGATGCTTCTGGAAATCCGATTGAAGCCATTGCGACTGAAATGGACGCGTTAAAACAAGAAGTTCTTGAAAAATATGCAGGAGCCACTAAGAAGACACTCATCTTCTTCAAAGCATATCAAACAAAAATCATCTCAAACGTAAACGATATTCATTACTATGTGTCTGTTTATCAACAAAAAGAGAATGGTTTTGAGCAATTAGAGTTTAAAGAACTCTCACACCAATTAGTATTTGCGGATACATTACAACCATTCGAAATTTCTAAATTATTTAATAATGAACTTGCAGTTTCTAACTTCTTCGTGAAGAAGGCTTTAGATGAAGGAAAAGCAAATGGTCTATCAGACGAGCAAACGGCTAAAGTGACTGCGCAATTTATGGACGGAAACTGGAAGAAGTTAGATGCTTCAATTATCCAAAATGGCGTTCGTGTGAAATATAAAGATGCAAGTGATCAAGATGCAGAATGGACTATTCCATTTACGGAATTATTTGCATTCATGAACGAAAACATGATTCCTGAAACAGAAAAAGACAATTACGAAGCTTACCTAGCGACTGTAAAAGAAAAACTAGGGAAGAAGAGAATTGCATTATCATTTGACGATGGCCCTCGTGCTGAGACAACGCCAAAAGTGTTAGAAATCTTGAAGAAATATAACGCACACGCAACGTTCTATATCGTTGGAAGCCACGTAGAAGGCAATGAATCCATCATTAAACAAATTGTTGCAGAAGGTCATGAATTAGGAGACCACAGCTACAGCCATCCGTTATTGACGAAGAAATCAGCTGATGAAGTGTATCAAGAAGTGCATAAAACTTCTGATTTAATCGCAAAAGCCAGCGGAGGTTTACGACCAATGAGCTTGCGTCCGCCATATGGTGGGTTTGACAAGATGGTATCAGAACAAGCTGGTATCGCGATTGTAAACTGGTCAATTGATTCCCTTGACTGGAAATATAGAGATGCAGCAAAAACAATCGAGCATATTAAAGAAACGGCTCATAACGGCGGAATCTTATTAATGCACGATATTCATGAAGAATCTGTTGAAGCTCTTCCAGCTGTTATCGAATATTTACAAGCAGAAGGCTACGAATTAGTAACGGTCACTGAGTTAATGGCAGATCAACCATTAAAATCAAATTACGTTTACTTTGACCGTGTAGAGAATAAACCAGTGCAGTAAGAACACTTGCAATTTTACTCAAAATAAGGTACATTAATTAAGTGCTTAAAGCACAGACCTTTTACAGAGTTTTGCGAATCACCAACGCTTTACTCAGTACAAGGCATAAATTAAAAGAAAGAGGTGTTTAGAAATGGCTATTTCTAAAGAAAAGAAAAACGAAATCATCAAAGAGTATGCGTTACACGAAGGAGACACTGGTTCACCAGAAGTACAAATCGCTGTATTAACATACGAAATCAACCACTTAAATGATCACATCCGTGTTCATAAAAAAGACTTCCACTCAAACCGTGGATTAATGAAAAAAGTTGGTCACCGTCGTAACTTATTAGCATACTTACGTAACAAAGATGTTCAACGTTACCGTGAACTAATCAACCGTTTAGGATTACGTCGTTAATTTTAAGCCAATTGAGAACTCCCAGGCATTCGTGCTTGGGAGTTTTTTGTTGCTGTGAAACTTTATAGCGGTTAAACGATATAGCATATAAACTATATTGCGACAGGAAGAAACATACGAAAAAGGCACAAGATCCAATCGTGGAGTCTTGTGCCTTCTTTTATTTGAATTATAGTTCTTTAATCGAGTGTGAAACGATTTGACGGTAACACATCATATTCTTGCTATTATTTGATTTAATCACATTGCGTAAGATTTTAAATGCGGAACGTCCTAATTCGAGCGTATGCACGTCTACATAAGCATCGATTTGAACAGAAGGGCGTACAGAGTCGAATGTGATAATCGGCATCTGAATATGCTTCTCGTTCAAATAACGCGCAGCTCCTTCTGCAAAGAGGGAGTCGGCTGTCACGAGTCCATCAATCGTTCCGGCTTCTAGAAGCTCTTTAATCGTCTCGTAACCACGCTCAATCGTAAATTCATCTACTTGAGCAATGAGTTTCTCGTTAACGGTAAGTTCGTATTCTTTTAAGGCTTTGATATAACCCTCGAGACGTTCTCTGGATACGAAAAGTTGGTCACGACCACCGATAAAAGCAATCGATTTGGCCCCTTTACTAATGATGTATTCAGTAGCATCAAGTCCCGCTTTTTCATTGTTATTATCGACAAATGAAATCAGAGGGGAAAGTGTCTTACCGATAATCACCGCTGGAAATTCTTGTTCAATCGCAAAGTTCACAAGAGGGTCTTCCAATTCTCCGTATAGGAAGATTAGTCCGTCCACGCGACGTCCTAAAATCGTATCCTTTAGAATCGCTAAACGCTGATGGTTATCCTGTCCTGTGCATAATTGAATCGAGTACTGATGGTCCGCTGCAATTTGCGCAATCCCTCGAATGACTTCAGGGAAGAATGAGTTTTGATAAAACGCATCAGAGTCTAATGGAAGAACTACACCAATGACATTCGTTTTTTTACTTGCTAAGCTACGAGCGTTGACGTTCGGGTGATAGTTTAATGTTTCCATCGCCTGACGCACTTTCTTTTTAGTTGCGTCGCTGATGCTTGATTTATCTTGCAACACGCGCGTCACAGTTGAAGGGGAGACCCCTGCGAGTTTAGCAACATCTTTAATCGTGGATGCCATCTGTATTCCTCCTTTCTTGTAATAAATGATTTCTAAAAGAAAACACTGGATACGAACTTACAAAAATCCATATCCAGTGCCAAAATGGTTCTAAGATTTAATCGCTCCGTCAACCATACCTTTCATGATATGTTTTTGTGCGAGAATAAATAGGATAATAACTGGTAACATAATGAGTAATGTTGAAGTTAAGATCATATCCCATTGTTTTGTAAATGAACCGGCGAAGTTTGAAACCGCGATTGGTAATGTTTGAATCGCATTTCCTTTACCAAGTAATAGAAGTGGTAATAGGAAGTCGTTCCAAATCCAGATACCGTTCAAGATTAAAATTGTAACGTAGATTGGTTTTAGGATTGGAAGAACTACGTAGAAGAATGTTTGCATTTTGTTACATCCGTCTAATTCAGCAGCTTCTTCGATTTCTAAAGGAACCCCTTTAATGAATCCGTGGAACATGAATACTGAAAGTGACATACCGAAACCTGTGTACGCTAGGATAATCCCTGGGTAAGAACGTAATAAGCTGAATCCGAAGATTGGCATTGTAATGGCGTCACTCATAATTTTGAACCAAGTTACTAAAGGATACATTACAACTTGGAAAGGAATTACCATTGAAGCTACGAAGATGAAGAAGATCACTAATGAAGCTTTAGAACGGTAACGAACTAATCCCCATGCAGCAAGAGCAGAGAATAAAGTGATTGTAAATAATGAAATCACAGTAATAATCGTTGATGCTAAGAATGATGAAGGATAGTTAATAGATGGGTTTTTCCAAATCGTAACAATGTTTGTCCAAAGTTGTCCGAAACTTGCAGGAAGTGCAAGCGGATCTGCTAGGATGTCAGCAGAACTCTTTGCAGAGTTGATCACTAAAAGAACGATTGGACTCAAGAAAAGTAAGAATAAGAGAAATCCTAAAATTTCGAGAAGTAAGATTCCGAATTTTTGTTTTTTCATTATAAGTCAATCTCCTTTCGTTTAGTGATAGATGTTTGAATTAAGCTGATGACTACTAAGATGAAGAATAAGATAACGGCACGAGCTTGACCTTGAGCCATTAAGTTATCTCCTGAAGCAGTGTTGTAGATGTTCATTGTAATGAACTCAGTACTTTGGATGGCTTTATCATGCCATAGTAGTGAAGGTCCACCACCTGTTAATGAGAAGTTCACATCGAAAATCTTGAATGAGTTTGTAATTGTCAAGAAGAGCGATACAGTGAACGCTGGCATTACCATTGGGATGATAATGTGACGTAGACGTTGCCATGCATTAGCACCGTCAAGTGAAGCAGATTCTACAAGACTTGAAGGTACGTTTTGTAGGGCTGCAAAGTAAATCATCATGATATAACCTGCATATTGCCATGTGTTTGTGATAATTAAAGCAGCAACGGCTAATTTCACATCCCCAAGGAATAGGTTATTAATTAAAAAGTCGCTTCCAATCATTTGACCTAAAGCAGGGAATACTGAGTTATAAATGAATTGCCAAATGTAACCTAGTACAAGACCCCCGATTAAGTTTGGAATGAAGAATCCAGCACGGAAGATGTCTTTAAGCTTAATTTTACTTGAAACAAGTAAGGCTAAGCCGAATGATACAACGTTAATCACGATTACGTTAAATAATGCGAAGATTACTGTGATCATTAAAGAGTATTGGAAACGTGTGTCCGATAAACTGTCTGTAAAGTTTTTAAGTCCCACAAATTGTAAGTTAGTTTGTGTAACGCTCTTCCAGTCAGTTAGTGAGTAGTAGAACCCTAAGAAGAAAGGCACGATAATAACAAGTGCAAAGATGATAAATGCAGGTAACACTAAGCGGTAAAAATTGCGTTTTGCACGAGCTTCTCTGCTTAAAGCTTTCTTATTCTTAGACATATAAGAGTTCCTCCTTTATTAAAATTAAGCGGTGAGGGTAGTCACCGATTTGGTTCTATTGTAGCACATAACCCACAGTCACTGAAAGTGGCTGTGGGCCCATGCAACAATATTAATGATTATTTTTTAAGTAAGCTAGGCACTTCTTTGATTTGATTGATAATCAATTCTTGGAATTTAGCTTTGTCGATTTGACCTTGAGCATATTGTCCATAGATTGGTCCTAATTTGTTCATTAAGAAGTTGTCAGGCATGAAGTATGGGTTATCAAATGAGTAAACAGGTTTCTTCGCGCTAATCCATTCAGCTAAGAAGCGAGATAATGGAGCTGATGGTTTCTCAGTTGTGTTAGAGAATGGAGAAATCATGTTAGCTTTGTTTACGATGTAGTCTTGACCTTCTTTAGTTTCAACTAAGTCATTGAAGAATTTGTTGATGTATTCTAAAGCTTTAGTATCTTTGTTAACTACGTAGTAAGATGGAGCACCGATGAATAATCCGTCAGCGTTTTTATCTTTACCAAGAGTTTGATAAGGAATGAATCCCATTTCGAAGTTAGCGTTTAATTGTTTTAGGTTAGGGTCTTTCCAGTTACCTTGGTGTAGGAAAGCAGCTTTACCTGAAGCAAACGCTGAGTCCATATCTTCTTGTGTACCAACTGTTAAGAGTTTTTTCTCTGTGTGATTGAATAATAATTCAACCCAGTTAGCGTAGTTTTCTAAACGAGTTTTGTCCATTTCGCCTTTAACAACTTGTTCAGTTACTGAACGGTCGCCGTTTGGAAGACCAGAACTTAAGTAAGCACCGAAGTCGTGGATACCCATGATCCAAGTTTCGCCTTCTTTAGTTGCTGTAGCAACAACAGTAGATAAACCTAACTCAGATTTTTTGCTTTCTAATGTGTCCATTGCTTTTTGAACAGCTTCAAATGAAGTTAGAGTAGATGGGTCGATACCAGCTTTAGTTAAGATGTCTTTGTTGTAAGCTAATCCGTAACCTTCTACAGATACTGGGAATCCGTATACGTCGTTTCCTTGTTTGAATTCAAATTCAGTTTTGTCAATCCAGTCACCTTTTAATGGTTGGATGCTGTCTTTCCACATGTCGTAACCAGCTTGACCTTCGATTACGAATACGTCAGGAGCTGTACCAGCTGTGAATTCTGTTTTTAATTGGTCAGAGATTTTACATGAACCAGAACATGTTTTAATGTTAACAGTTACTCCGTTCTTTTCTCCCCATTCTTTTGCATAAGCTGTTAAAGCTTCTTGAATTTCACTCTTGTTACTATATAAAGTGAATTCTTTTTTGCTCTCAGAGCTTCCTCCGTTAGAAGATTCTTGTTTTGCTCCACATCCAGCTAATGCTAAACCAGCTAAACCAAGAGCTAATGATTTTGTAAACCATTTGTTTGCCATAATATTTTTCCTCCTTAATTTTCGTTATAGATTACGCAAACGATTTCTTAACTGAATTCAGTATACCGCTTTCATGAAACGTTTGCAAGTATTTTTATCAAAAAAATTTTTACTTCTTAAAAATGCGGATTTAAAGCGGTTTTCTTAGGTTATTAATATTTAATTAGTGCTAAAAACACTATAAAACCGCCGTTATATCCAAATAGAATAAAAAAGTTGAAAAATATTACTTGAGTTATTAAACAAAATATTCTAATATTAAGGCAAACGGTTGCGCAATGTTTGCGCATTCAATGACTAGTAGAAATATCTATTATATAGAAAAGAGGGATTTATGAATGAGCAATAGAGAATCAGGTGTGTTAATGCATATCTCATCATTACCAGGTAACTATGGTATTGGTTCTTTTGGAAAATCAGCATATGACTTTGTAGATTTTCTTGTTCGTACAAAACAAACCTATTGGCAAATTCTTCCATTAGGAACAACGAGTTATGGGGATTCTCCATACCAATCGTTTTCTGCGTTTGCAGGAAATACGAACTTTATCGATTTCGACATTTTAATAGAAGAAGGTCTTCTATTAAAAGAAGATGTTGATACAAATTGGGGCGAAGATGAAACAACTGTCGACTACGCATTACTATATAATAAACGTCGTCCAGTTTTAGAAAAGGCCGTTGCTGCTTTTCTAGCAAAAGGTAAAACTCCTGCATACGAGAAGTTCGTTACAGAGAAAGCAGAGTGGTTAGAACCTTTTGCAGAATACATGGCGATTAAAGAATCTTTCGATATGAAACCATGGACAGCGTGGAGCGACGAAGCCATCAAACGTCGTCAACCAGATGCGTTGGCCGAGTACCGCACACGCCTTGCAGATAAGTTAGAATATCACCGTGTCACTCAATTCTTATTTGATGAACAATGGCATGCTCTTAAAAAATATGCCAACGACAACTTCATTCAAATTATTGGTGATATGCCAATTTATGTGGCAGCAGACAGCGTAGAAATGTGGGCAACACCACATTACTTCAAAACAGATGAAGAAGGGAATCCACTTTGTGTAGCTGGATGTCCTGCGGATGATTTTTCTCCGCTAGGTCAATTATGGGGGAACCCAATTTATAATTGGGAAGCAATGAAAGAAGATGGATACACTTGGTGGAGCAAACGACTACAAGCAAGTTTTGAATTGTTTGATGTCGTTCGTATCGACCACTTCAGAGGATTCTCAGCTTACTGGGAAATTCCTGCAACAGCAGAAAACGCAACAATCGGGAAATGGGTTAAAGGTCCTGGGTATGATTTATTTAAAGCGGTGAAAGAGCAACTCGGAGAATTGCCAATTATCGCAGAAGACTTAGGTTTCATGGATGAAGATGTTATCAACCTTCGTGAAGCTACTGGATTCCCAGGAATGAAAATCTTGGAATTCGGATTTATGGGTGAAAATCCTAAGAGTGGAGATTTACCTCATCATTATCCAGTCAATGCGGTTGCCTATACAGGAACGCATGATAATGATACAGTATTAGGGTGGTATAACTCGGCTACAGAAGAAACTCGAGAATTCTGTAATCGTTACTTAAACCGCCGCGACGAAGAACCAATTAGCTTTGCGTTACTTCGCGGACTATATGGTTCTGTCAGCCGTATGACAGTTGCAACAATGCAAGATTTACTACAATTAGACGAAACAGCTCGTATGAACATTCCAAGTACACTAGGTGGGAACTGGGTATGGAGAATGACCAAAGAGCAGTTAACGGAATCAGAAGAAGAGTTCTTATTAGGAATTACTGAATTGTACGATCGAGCAAATCCACATCATAATGTGGATGTTAAAGAGGAGTTAGTCGAGGAAGAAAGATAACCTCGCGCACACCAAAAAGGAGAGAACAATGAAAGATTTTAAACAATATGTAGAAGGAAACTTAGGTAAGTCGTTAAAAGACTGCTCAAAAGAAGAAGTTTACTTAGCCTTATTACAATTTACAAAAGAAAAAAGCGCAGCCTTACCACAAAATAATGGTAAGAAAAAAGTGTATTACATTTCTGCTGAATTCTTAATCGGTAAATTATTATCAAACAACTTAATTAACTTAGGCCTTTACGATGAAGTAAAAGAAGTGCTTGCTGAAGCAGGGCATACATTAGCCGAAATCGAAGAAATCGAATTAGAACCATCTTTAGGAAATGGTGGTCTAGGACGTCTAGCCGCATGTTTCCTTGATTCTATCGCAACTCTTGGTTTAACAGGAGACGGCGTTGGTTTGAACTACCACTATGGTTTATTCGAACAAAAATTCAAAAACAACCAACAAGATGCAGTGCCAAACGTTTGGTTAACACCTGAAAGCTGGTTAGTTCCAACTGAAACTTCTTATAAAGTACCTTTTGCAGACTTTACATTAACATCAAAAATGTTTGATATTGATGTATTAGGATATGAACAACCTACTAAAAACAAATTACACTTATTCGATGTCGATTCAATCGATGAGTCTTTAGTTTCAAGTGATTCAATCTCATTCGATAAAACACAAATCGCTAAAAACTTAACATTATTCTTATATCCAGATGATAGCGATGAGCAAGGTGAATTATTACGTATTTACCAACAATATTTCATGGTAAGTAACGGTGCTCAATTATTAATTGACGAAGCACTTGCGAAAGGAAGTAACTTACACGACTTAGCAGAATATGCGACTGTTCAAATTAACGATACGCACCCATCAATGGTGATTCCTGAGTTGATTCGTTTACTTGGGGAACGTGGAATTGAATTCGATGAAGCAGTGGAAATCGTATCTGCAATGACAGCTTACACAAACCACACAATCTTATCAGAAGCGTTAGAAAAATGGCCTTTAGCGTACTTAGAAAAAGTAGTGCCACATTTAGTGCCAATTATTAAAGAATTAGACGCTCGCGTAAAAGCAAAATACGCGGATCCATCAGTAGCCATCATCGACGAACATGGCCGTGTTCACATGGCACATATGGATATTCACTACGGATATAGCGTAAACGGTGTCGCGGCACTGCATACGGATATCTTAAAAGAAAGTGAATTGAAGAATTTCTATGAAATCTATCCTGAGAAATTCAATAACAAAACAAACGGGATTACATTCCGTCGTTGGTTAATGCATGCCAACCCAGAACTTGCTAAATTATTAGATGAAACAATCGGAACAGAGTGGAGAAAAGATGCTTCTAAATTAGAAGCGTTGAAAGCTTTCCGTCATGATGCGGTTGTTCGCGAAAAATTAGACAAGATTAAACGTGATAACAAGAAACGTTTAAGTGTTTACCTACAAGAAAAACAAGGTATCACAGTGAATGAAAATTCTATTTTTGATATCCAAATCAAACGTATGCACGAATACAAACGTCAACAAATGAACGCTTTATATGTGATTCATAAATATTTAGATATCAAGAGCGGAAACATTCCAGCAAGACCAATTACAATTATCTTTGGTGGTAAAGCTGCTCCAGCTTACGTGATTGCACAAGACGTGATTCATTTAATTCTTTCATTATCTGAATTGATCGCAAATGACCCAGAAGTAAGCCCACACTTACAAGTTGTAATGGTTGAAAACTACAACGTAACAGCTGCAACACACTTAATTCCAGCATGTAATATTTCTGAACAAATTTCTCTTGCTTCAAAAGAAGCCAGCGGAACAGGAAATATGAAATTCATGCTAAACGGAGCATTAACTCTTGGTACTGAAGATGGAGCCAACGTGGAAATCCACGAACTTGTGGGTGACGACAATATCTATATCTTCGGTGAAAAGAGTGATGAAGTCATTGCGCACTATGAAAAAGGCGATTACAACGCTGGCGAATTTGCTAAGAGAGACGCAATCCGTCCTTTAGTAGAATTCGTGAAGAGTGACGCTTTACTTGCAGTCGGAAATAAAGAACGTCTAGAACGTCTATACCACGAATTAACAACAAAAGACTGGTTCATGACATTATTAGACTTAGAAGATTACATTGAAACAAAAGAACGTATGTATCGCGATTTCGAAGACAGAGATGAATGGAATGCTAAAGTGGTGACAAACATCGCAATGGCTGGCTTCTTCTCAAGTGACCGTACAATCGAAGACTACAACCGTGACATTTGGAAATTAAACTAATCGATTGAATGAAGGGACACGGTGAACTCCATGCAAATTAAAAACGAAGCTATGCTGATTACTTACTCAGACAGCATGGGAAGCAATATGAAGGACTTAAAAGGCGTTTTGGATAAATATTTCCAAGGCGCCATTGGTGGGGTCCATTTATTACCATTTTTCCCATCAACAGGGGATAGAGGATTCGCTCCAAGCGACTACACTCGTGTAGATCCAACACTTGGAACATGGGAAGATGTGGATGCTCTAGGGGAACAATATTATTTAATGTTTGACTTCATGATTAACCATATTTCTCGTGAGTCTAAGTTTTTCCAAGATTTTAAAGAAAATCACGAGAACTCACCTTACAAAGATATGTTTATCCGTATTCATGAGTTTTTCCCAGAAGGTCGTCCAAACCAAGCGGATATCGACTTGATTTATAAACGTAAAGATAAAGCACCATTCCAAACGGTTCATTTTGCCGATGGAACAACAGAAGAAGTATGGAACACATTCGGGGAAGAGCAAATCGACCTTGATGTTCGTAAAGAAATCGTGAAAGAGTTTATTCGTGAAACGATTAAAGACATGGCAAGCCATGGCTGCTCATTAATTCGTTTAGACGCCTTTGCTTATGCGATTAAAAAACTCGATACAAACGACTTCTTCGTAGAGCCAGATATTTGGGAATTATTAAATGAAGTTCGTGATGAAGCAGCGAAATACCAAGTAGAATTGCTTCCTGAAATTCATGAGCATTATTCAATTCAAATGAAGATTGCTGACCATGATTACTTCGTATATGACTTTGCATTACCAATGGTAGTCTTATATTCACTATACTCAGGGAAATCAAATCGTTTAGCAAACTGGTTACAAATGAGTCCAATGAAGCAATTTACTACACTAGATACGCACGACGGAATTGGTGTCGTGGATGCTAGAGACTTATTAACAGATGAAGAGTTAGATTACACTTCAAACAAATTATACGATGTAGGTGCTAACGTAAAACGTATCTACTCAAGTGAAAAATACAATAACTTAGACATCTATCAAATCAACAGCACATATTACAGTGCCTTAGGAAATGATGATGCAAGTTACTTATTATCACGTGTTCTGCAATGTTTTGCACCTGGTATTCCGCAAGTATATTATGTTGGATTACTTGCTGGGGAAAATGACATCGAGTTATTAGAATCTTCAAAAGAAGGTCGTAACATCAACCGTCATTACTACACATTAGAAGAAATCGACCGTGAAGTAGAACGTCCAGTCGTGAAAAAACTAATCAACTTATTACGCTTCAGAAATACATCTAAAGCGTTTGATTTAGAAGGTTCTTTTGAAGTGGAAACTCCAACAGAAAACACAATCGTGATTACACGTAAGGACGCTTCAGGAGAATTCGAAGCACGCTTAGAAGCAAACCTAGAAACAAAAGAGTTCACTATTTCCGAACAAGGAAATGTCGTGACTTTATAAAATGAAACATAGATTGACGTGTGGATTTCTTCCAAACTAGTGGGAGATATTCCACACGTCTTTTTTTATCGCAAAAGAATAGTACTTAATGGGTAGATATGATAAAATGACTCTGTATGACAAACTTTGTATCTTCTAGAGTCATCTTACTTTAGAAATAAAAGCGCTCGAATACTTCGAACGTTTTTATTTCTAAAAGTAGGTCTGGAAGATACGCAAATAAGAGAAAAGGAGATTAGTTATGTCAGAAAAGAAAGTTTTTAGCTACAACTGGGGCGGACGTCAATTAACAGTTGAAATCGGCCAATTAGCAAAACAAGCCAATGGTGCTGTGTTAGTACGTTACGGTGATACTGTTGTGTTAACAGCGGCTGTTGGTACAAAACAAGCAAAAGATACAGATTTCTTCCCGTTAACAGTGAACTACGAAGAAAAAATGTATGCAGCAGGTAAAATTCCTGGAGGCTTTATCAAACGTGAAGGCCGTCCAAGTGAACATGCTACTCTTACAGCGCGTTTAATCGACCGTCCAATCCGTCCAATGTTTGCGGAAGGTTTCCGTAACGAAGTACAAATCACAAATACTGTAATGTCAGTAGATCCTAACTGTCCACCAGAAATGGCAGCAATGTTTGGTTCTTCATTAGCATTATGTATTTCAGATATTCCATTTGATGGACCAATCGCTGGGGTAGACGTAGGTCGTGTCAACGGTGAATACGTGATTAACCCAACAACAGAACAAAAAGAAAACTCAGATATTGAATTATCTGTAGCTGGTACTGCAACTGCCATCAACATGGTAGAAAGTTCAGCTAAAGAAGTGAACGAAGAAGATATGCTTGGTGCATTATTATTCGGTCACGAAGAAATTAAAAAATTAGTAGCTTTCCAAGAAGAAATCGTTCGCGAAGTTGGTAAAGAAAAAATGGAAGTAACTTTACTTTCATTCGATCCAGCTATCGAAGCACAAGTAAAAGATTTATTCAGCGAAGCAATGGTTCACGCGATTCAAACAGAAGAAAAATTAGCGCGTGAAGCAAACATTGAAAAAGTAAAAGAAACAGCTATCGAGCACTTCGAAGCAGTATTAGAAGAAAATGACGAAAAAGCAGGACTTCTAAAACAAGTTTCTCAATTAGTTGATAACTTAGAAAAAGACGAAGTACGTCGTTTAATCACTGAAGAAAAAGTACGTCCTGATGGTCGTAAGATTGACGAAATTCGTCCATTATCTTCAGAAATCGACTTATTACCACGTGTTCACGGTTCAGGTTTATTCACTCGTGGACAAACTCAAGCATTAACTTCAGCAACACTTGCACCTCTTGGAGAATACCAAGTGATTGATGGTTTAGGAATCGAAGAAGGTAAACGATTCATTCACCACTACAACTTCCCACAATTCTCTGTAGGTTCAGTTGGTCGTGCTGGTAGCCCAGGTCGTCGTGAAATTGGTCACGGTGCGCTAGGGGAACGTGCACTGAAACAAGTCATTCCAAGTCCAGAAGACTTCCCTTACACAATCCGTCTTGTATCAGAAGTATTAGAATCAAATGGTTCTTCTTCTCAAGCAAGTATTTGTGCGGGAACATTAGCATTGATGGCTGCCGGTGTGCCAATTAAAGCGCCAGTAGCAGGTATCGCAATGGGTCTTATTTCAGACGGTACAAACTACACAGTCTTAACAGATATCCAAGGGTTAGAAGACCACTTAGGAGACATGGACTTTAAAGTAGCCGGAACAAAAGACGGAATTACAGCTCTTCAAATGGATATTAAGATTCAAGGGATTACAGAACAAATCTTACGTGAAGCCTTAACACAAGCGAAGAAAGCACGTTTTGAAATTCTTGAAGAATTAACATCAACAATTGCGGAACCTCGTAAAGAGTTAAGCCCATATGCACCTAAGATTGAAATGATTTCTATCCACCCTGATAAGATTAAAGTGGTTATCGGACGTGGTGGGGAAACAATCAACTCTATCATCGACGAAACAGGCGTTAAAATCGATATCGACCAAGAAGGTCACGTATCAATCGCTTCTACAGATGCTGCGATGATCCAACGTGCAAAAGAAATCATCGAAGATTTAACACGTGAAATCGAAGTAGGTCAAGTGTACGAAGGAACTGTACGCCGTATCGAAAAATTCGGTGCATTCGTAGAAATCGCTAAAGGAAAAGATGGATTAGTTCACATCTCTGAATTAGCACATGAACGCGTTGGTAAAGTAGAAGATGTACTTGCTTTAGGCGACAAAGTAACTGTTAAAGTTATCGAAATCGACGGACAAGGACGTATCAACTTATCACGTAAAGCATTATTACCAAAAGAAGATAAAGAATAATCTTTCAATTCTAGCCTCTGCATTTTGCAGGGGCTTTTTTGTTTTGTCAAAAAGTACAGCAATAGAGCACTTCATGGATTCTTTGATATTCGCAAAAAAGGGACAAATATGATATTCTTATAGAGTATATAGGGTGGTGGAATCTGCCCAGAGGAATCAATTTAAATAATAGAAAATGAGAGGTAAACCATGAGTTCAATTAAAATCATCGCACTTGGTGGTGTGAGAGAAAACGGTAAGAGCTTATATGCCGTTGAAGTGGAAGAAGAGATCTTCGTTTTAGATTGCGGTCTTGTCTATCCAGAAGATGAACTATTAGGGATTGATGTTGTCATTCCTGATTTCACATATTTAGAAGAAAATAGAGACCGTATCGCAGGGGTCTTCTTAACGCACGGACATGCCGATGCTGTAGGAGCCTTGCCTTATTTCTTACAAAACATTGATGCACCGGTATTCGGTTCAAAATTAACGATTGCTCTTGCAAAATACTATGTAGAGTCTTCAAACGTTGTTAAAGGATTTGACGACTATCATGAAGTAACAGAAAATACAGAGATTGATTTTCCAACAGCAACTGTGAAGTTCTTTAAAACAACGCACACGATTCCAGATTCGTTAGCGATTGTCATCAAGACAAGCGAAGGAAATATTGTGTACACTGGTGACTTCAAGTTCGACCAAAGTGCTGCAGTGGAATATCAAACAAACTTTGGACGTATCGCCGATGTTGGTGAAGACTATGTATTAGCGCTTCTTAGCGATTCAAGTGATGCAGAAAGCACAGTCGAAAACGTCAGCGACCGCAAAGTAGCCGAAACGATGTTAGAGACATTCATGAATGCAGAAGGCCGTATTATCGTCGCCTGCGTTGCAAGTAATATTTTACGTATTCAACAAGTTATTAATGCTGCTTACGAGTCAGGCCGCAAGATTTTCCTAACAGGATCTGAGCTTGAAGAAATCGTCAATATCGCATTGAGCTTGAATAAATTAACGGTTCCAGATAAAGAGTTAATCATAAACTTCAATCAAATGAAGAAATTAGCCGATGATGAATTAGTCATCCTAGAAACTGGAAATGCCGGAGAGCCAATTAAAGCCTTGCAAAAGATGGCGCTTGGACGTCACCGTCAAGTGAACTTACACGAAGGCGACTTAGTGTATATCGCAACAACTCCATCTGTAGCAATGGAAACACAAATCGCTCGCACAAAAGACTTAATCTACCGTGCGGATGCGGAAGTGTTCGAAATGGCTAACAGCAAGAAATCGAGTGGTCACGCAACTCCAAACGACTTGAAGTTGATGATGAACTTACTTCAACCAACATTCTTCATCCCAGTTCAAGGCGAATATCGCAGCCTCTTAGCGCATGCTGAATTAGCCAATGAATTAGGCATTCCATATAAAAACATCTTCATTCCTGGTAAAGGGGATGTCGTGGAAATCGAAAATGGCCGCATGAGCGTTACTGGACAAGTTCCAGCAGGAAATGTCTTAGTAGACGGAATCGGTGTTGGAGATATCGGAAATATCGTTCTGAAAGACCGTAAGATTCTTTCTGAAGACGGGGTGTTCGTTGCAGTTGTGACGATTTCAAGACGTCTAGGAAAAATCCTTAGCGGACCACAAATTATTTCACGCGGATTCGTATATATGAAGACGAGTGAAGAACTCTTAACAGAAGCGCAAAAGATTGTGACAGATGTTGTTGAAGAAAACTTAGCAAGTGATGATTTCGAATGGCCACGCCTAAAACAAGAAGTCAGAGACGCGTTAAGTCGTTACTTATTCGATAAAACAAAACGTCGCCCAGTCATCCTTCCGATGATTATGGAAGCTTCGAACTATAAGAAATAATTGAATTTAAGGAGATTAGAATGAATTCAAAAGCAGTTAAAATCTTACTTGAAGTACTTGGAGCCGTTGTGGTGAGTGCGGTATTATCGTTTATCCCACAAGAGGCACTTCCATTTGTCGTAGACCTTGCGATTATCCCATTAATCTTCGTGGCATTACGTCGCGGTTTAGTGTGGGGAAGTATTGCGAGCGTGTTGTTCGGTGTCATCCATATGTTCATTCATCCAAGTGGATCAGGATACTTTATGGTTCCTTTCCACGATTCAGTGATGGCATACGGATTCGTAGGTGTTGCAGGATTCTTTGCTCGTAACACCGTTCGTACAGCCTTCAATGCGCGTACATCATCAACAACATTAAACGTTGTAACAGCAAGCTTGATTGCAACATTTGTGAGCTATGGTTTACATACGACTGCTACAGCGATTGGAGCGCCAACGCTATTTTCAGCTGAAAAAGTAGCATTAGCACAAGGGTTCCTAGGCTTTGGCATGAGCTTTGTCGTAACATTAGTGGTGACACTTGTATTTTTAGTTACACCAATTTACGTGAAACGTTCGCTATACATTCCAAAAGGAACACGTTTCTTATCACGTCGCGAACAATCACATTTATTAAACGATTAATAGAAAAAAGAGAAAGGCCCTGATTCGTCGCGGTCTTTTTTCTTTCAATTTTGAGAGGAGAGCCAATGGCATTTATTAGTTCGATTCTTTATATCATCATTTTACTCAATACCATTGCTGCAATCATCACGGTGTTTCGTGAGCCTCGTGAAATTGCTGCGACATGGGGATGGCTGATCGTCCTTGTGATGCTTCCAGTCATCGGATTTATTATTTACTTCTTCTTTGGACGACGCATCCGTAAAAAACGCATTTTTAATTTGCGCGCTCAAGAAACAGTCGGCCTGCAAGAATTAGTCGAGCAGCAGCAACGAGACTTGGCCTATACGAAGGAAAAAATCGGACCTGCGAAATTCCGCTTTAAGAACCCGTACCAAGAAGAACTGGCATCCTTCTTCCTTGAAGCCGATGATGCGATTATTACCGAGAATAATGATGTAGAGATTTTTGTGGACGGACAAGAGAAGTTTGACTGTCTAAAAGAAGATATCAGAAACGCTAAACATCATATTCACTTGCTCTATTACATCTTCAAGCAAGATGAAATTGGCGAAGAAATCATGCAACTCTTAATCGATAAGGCGCAAGAGGGCGTCGAAGTGCTTGTCATTTATGATGCCCTAGGGTCACGTAAGACACGCAATTCATTTTGGAATAAGCTGCATGAAGCAGGCGGTCAGTCTGTTGCCTTCTTCGGGTACACACTTGGATTTATCAACTGGCGTATTAACTACCGTAACCACCGTAAGATTGTGGTCATTGACGGTGAAATCGGCTATATTGGCGGCTTTAATGTCGGTGATGAATATTTAGGCAAAGGCCCACTTGGCGCTTGGCGTGACACGCATATTCGCATTGCCGGAGATGCGGTCTATTCATTGCAATCGCGATTCTTAGTCGATTGGAATGCCGCGGTTAAAGAGGAAAAAAGACGTGAATTTATTCCGGAGTATTTTCCGTTAACTGAAACCAAGGGAGAAAATACGATGCAAATCGTCTCAACTGGTCCAGATAGCGATGTTCAGAAAATCAAGTTTGGCCTTGTGAAGATGATTTTAATGGCGAAGAAATCAGTATGGATTCAAACTCCATACTTTATTCCAGATGAGAGTATTCAAGAGGCTTTAGCAATCGCTGCGATGTCTGGAGTGGATGTGCGCGTCATGATTCCATGTAAGCCGGACCATCCAGTCGTTTACCGCGCGACAGAATACTATTCGAGTCAATTGTTGAAGACAGGCGTGAAAATCTATGTGTATCAAAAAGGATTCCTTCATGCCAAGACAATGGTCGTCGATGGCGAAATGGCAACCGTTGGGACTTCAAACTTTGATATGAGAAGTTTCCGCCTAAACTTCGAAGTGAACGCCTTTGTTTATAATGAACAGTTTGCTAAAAAAGTCGAAGAGGAATTCGTCAATGACTTGAAAAACTGTACTATCGCCAACGAAAAATACTTCGAAAAGCAAGACCGCTGGAAGAGATTTAAACAGAAGTTCTCTAGGTTGTTCGCTCCTATCTTATAGTTATTAATTAGATTGAAAAATGCACTCACAATAACGTTTGTGAGTGCATTTTTTATATTGTCTTAATCGAAAAAGTCCAAATATGGAGATGTCCATATTTGGACTTTTTAGCCTTGAATCAATTTGATAATAAAAAAACATTACCAAATATGGTAATGGCGGATTAATCTAACTCCATGCAAGCGACGATTTGCTCTACATTCAAGATGTGAGTGATGTTTGATCCTTGTTCTAGGAACACAAAATGATTATTCATTTGGATAGGGCTCTTAATCATACCGTTCTTTGTGAAAGTTACAAGATTCCCAGCGTTATCGTATTTCTCGAAGTGGAGTACGATTGGTTTCTTGAAGTAGAAGCTGTGGTGAATTTGTTCAACCACGTCGATCAGTGGCATTACAGTTGGTTTAAAGAACAC
>CAKPVL010000016.1 GCA_934193545.1 uncultured Granulicatella sp.
GGGTTGGGCTGTTCGCCCATTAAAGCGGTACGCGAGCTGGGTTCAGAACGTCGTGAGACAGTTCGGTCCCTATCCGTCGCGGGCGTTGGAAATTTGAGAGGAGCTGTCCTTAGTACGAGAGGACCGGGATGGACACACCGCTGGTGTACCAGTTGTTCTGCCAAGAGCATCGCTGGGTAGCTATGTGTGGACGGGATAAACGCTGAAAGCATCTAAGCGTGAAGCCCCCCTCGAGATGAGATTTCCCATCATTTTAAATGAGTAAGACCCCTGAGAGACGATCAGGTAGATAGGCTAGAAGTGGAAGTGCCGCGAGGCATGGAGCGGACTAGTACTAATCGGTCGAGGACTTAACCACGAGTTGTATAGCTGGTAGATTGATGGAGTTGGATATAGATTCAGTTTTGAAAGAACGAAAGTTTTTTCAGAAATAAAGTGTGGTGACGATGGCAAGAAGGATACACCTGTTCCCATCTCGAACACAGAAGTTAAGCTTCTTAGCGCCGATAGTAGTTGGGGGTTTCTCCCTGCGAGGGTAGGACGTTGCCACGCTTTAATATTTTTCCGCCATAGCTCAGTTGGTAGTAGCGCATGACTGTTAATCATGATGTCGTAGGTTCGAGTCCTACTGGCGGAGTTCATTCGTATAAATGTTTGGAAACTCGGAGAGTTGTCCGAGCTGGCCGAAGGAGCACGATTGGAAATCGTGTAGACGGTTAACCCTGTCTCAAGGGTTCGAATCCCTTACTCTCCATTTATATGATTGATTTAGTTGCCATGGCCCGTTGGTCAAGCGGTTAAGACACCGCCCTTTCACGGCGGTAACACGGGTTCGAGTCCCGTACGGGTCATTATTTTTTTATGGAGGATTACCCAAGTCCGGCTGAAGGGAACGGTCTTGAAAACCGTCAGGCGTGTAAAAGCGTGCAAGGGTTCGAATCCCTTATCCTCCTTAACATTATCGCGGGGTGGAGCAGTTGGCAGCTCGTCGGGCTCATAACCCGAAGGTCGTAGGTTCGAGTCCTACCTCCGCAATTAGGTTCCGTGGTGTAGGGGTTAACATGCCTGCCTGTCACGCAGGAGATCGCGGGTTCGATTCCCGTCGGGACCGTAAAATTTAATTAGCTAGGCTCGGTAGCTCAGTTGGTAGAGCACTTGATTGAAGCTCAAGGTGTCGGCAGTTCGATTCTGTCCCGAGCCATTTGGAGGGGTAGCGAAGTGGCTAAACGCGGCGGACTGTAAATCCGCTCCTTCGGGTTCGGCAGTTCGAATCTGCCCCCCTCCATTATTTGGAATTGAATTTTCAAAAAACTATATAGGGGTATAGTTTAAAGGTAGAACAGCGGTCTCCAAAACCGTTAGTGTGGGTTCGATTCCTGCTACCCCTGTTTTAAATATTATTATGGCGACCGTGGCGAAGTGGTTAACGCATCGGTTTGTGGCACCGACATTCGGGGGTTCGATTCCCCTCGGTCGCCTATCTTGGGGTATAGCCAAGCGGTAAGGCAACGGACTTTGACTCCGTCATTCGTTGGTTCGAATCCAGCTACCCCAGTTTTTTTTATATTTTGGTGGCGGTATAGCCAAGTGGTAAGGCAGAGGTCTGCAAAACCTTCATCACCGGTTCAAATCCGGTTACCGCCTTCCTGATATGCCGGCGTGGCGGAATTGGCAGACGCGCTGGACTCAAAATCCAGTGCCCGCGAGGGCGTGCCGGTTCGACCCCGGCCGCCGGTATACGCGTAACGACAAGGTTTATAGGACCTTGTCTTTTTTTGTTTAGAACTTTATAAATGCTAAAAATTACTATAAATTTCTATAATAATCAATTTATAGTGCATTCTTATTTAGTAAAATAAGTGAATAAACTTTAAAAATCATACAGGAGAAAATAATGCTCTCGACAATACAAAATACAGTAATATCAATTCTTATTTATTTTTTAGTAGTCCTCTTGTCTTATGGGCTATATCATTTACTGAAAAAATGGAATAAGTCAGAAGAATACTTAAAAATAGCAAGGGATATCTTTAAGACAATTTTCTTTTTAGCGCTTCTTGTAACTTTTCAAATAGGCACTTCTATGTCTTTTGTGTTTGATTTTCCACTTCTTATCGTATATGGAGTTATAGCAATCGTTTTTCTTTTAGTATTGACAAAAAAAGAAAATAACGAATTTGCTTTACATACAAAGGTATCCGCTATTCTATTGACACCAATTATTGAGGAAGTGATTTGTAGAGAGATTGCTTATAATGCTGAAAATCTCGTCTTTTCATTTGTTCTTGGAACAACTATATTTATTGTGTTGCATTTTGCATTTCATGTTAAAAGTATTGTTTATTTTTTCTGTATAGCTTGTCTGCTGTTTGGATTAAGGATGCAATCTGGTTCCGTTTTGAATCCGATTTTACTACATTCGATGATCAATTTCGTAGTAATCTTTAGAAAGTAAGGAAGTTCAACTAACTGAGCTTCCTTTTTTTATTTGCTATTAGTGACACTACAGCGTGTATCGTTTATAATGGAAGGGATAATAGAAATAATTTTGTTTATTTCAAACTTAAGGAGGTAAGTATGCGAATCGGTATATTTACAGATACGTACTTTCCACAAGTGAGTGGAGTTGCGACTTCAATACGTGTATTAAAAGAGGACTTAGAAAGACAAGGGCATAAGGTAATCATCTTTACGACAACAGATCCAAAGGTGACGGAACCGGAAGAGAATATTATTCGATTAGGTAGTATTCCGTTCTTCGCGTTCAAAGATCGTCGTGTGGCGATTCAAGGGCTAGGAAAAGCTTACCGAATTGCAAAGGAAAACGAGCTGGATATCATTCATACTCAGACAGAGTTTAGTCTTGGGTTAGCGGGTAAATTAATTGCTGCGATGTTGAAGATTCCAACGATTCATACGTACCATACAATGTATGAAAAATATTTACACTATATTGCAAAAGGAAAAGTGCTACGTCCAAGTCACGTGGCGTATATCTCTAAAACGTTTTGTAATCAAACAAGTGGAGTGGTTGCTCCAAGTCAAATGACAAAAGATAAGCTGATTGAATATGGAGTGCTTCAGGAAGTTCGAGTGATTCCAACGGGAGTCGTTGTACCTCCTCAAGAACCAGAAGTAGCCAATGCTTTAAGAAGTGAGCTTGGCTATTCAGATGATGAAGTGGTGTTATTATCACTTAGCCGTTTATCTCAAGAGAAGAATATTGCTGCAGTGATTGCTGCATTACCAGCTATCGTAGCAAGTAAGCCAAATGTACGCTTATGTATTGCTGGTGGCGGGCCTGAAAGAGGGAAGCTCGAAGCTCAAGTGGCAGAACTTGGTATGAACGATTTTGTTCAATTTGTGGGCGAAATCAAAAATGAAATGGTTTATAAATATTATCAAATGGCGGACCTTTACGTGAACGCATCTGAATCTGAAAGCCAAGGGTTAACTTACCTAGAGGCACTTGTTAACCGCGTTCCAGTCATCGCTAAGAAGAACGATTACTTAAGCAGCCTGATTACTGCAGATGCTTTAGGAATGTTATTTGAAACAGATGCAGATATCGCGGATTGTGTATTAGGGTATATTGAAAACCAATTAGGCAATGAAGCCGAAGTGTCTGCGTTGCAAGACCAATTGTTATCAGAAATTTCTTCTGAAACATTTGGAGAAAGAATTGTGGATTTCTACGAAGCTGCGATTAACGGCTATCAATGGAATCAAGAACATTCGCATAATATTATGAACCTCATGAAATTCTTACGTTTATCAACAAGTGAGTTAAGGGATGAAGAAAATGAAAATTAATACAGTTGGATTTATCGGAACTGGCGTGATGGGGAAATCGATGATTCGCCATTTACTAAAAAAATATAATGTCGTAGTGTACAACCGTACGAAAGAAAGAGCATTAGACCTTCTAGAAGAGGGCGCGACTTGGGCAGATACACCTACAGAAGTTGCGAATCTTGCAGATGTGGTGTTAACCATCGTTGGTTATCCAAAAGATGTGGAAGAAGTTTACTTTGGTGAACAAGGAATCTTCAAGTCTACGAAAGAACATCTGGTGGTAGTAGACCTTACAACAAGTACACCAACACTTGCAAAACGTATCGCAGAAGAGGCTGCAACACGCTCATGGGAAGCCCTAGATGCTCCTGTATCAGGCGGGGACCTTGGTGCGAAAAACGGAACTCTTTCTACAATGGTTGGTGGTAGAGAGGAAACATTAGAAAAAGTATATCCAGTATTAGATTGCTTCTCTAAGACGATTACACTTCAAGGCTCTGCTGGTGCTGGTCAACATACGAAAATGGCCAATCAAATTATGATTGCAGGAACGATGACTGGATTAACGGAGATGCTTGTTTATGCGAAAGCTGCAGGCTTAGATATGGATAAGGTATTACAAACAGTTGGTGCAGGAAGTGCGGCTAACTGGTCACTTTCAAATTACGGACCTCGTATTTTAAAAGAAGATTATTCACCAGGTTTCTTTGCAAAACATTTCTTAAAAGACTTAGGAATTGCGCTGGATGAAGCAGAGAGAATGCGCCTATTTTTACCAGCAACATTACAAGCGAAAAAACTATACGAAACGCTTTGTGATGATGGCTTTGCAGACGATGGAACTCAAGCTTTAATCAAATTATATTGGAACCTACCAAATGAATAAAAAACTCTTAAATAGAGTGGTTATTCTTACTATCAGAGATGGGTTTTATGGTAGAATAGTGAAAGAAAGTTTGAAAGGGGTAGTAATGATATGAAACCTTCACAATTGGTGGCAATTGTCCAACGTTTACAAACAATGGCGGCACAAGATTCAGATATCGAGGTGCGTCGCTTCGAAAAAGATGGCGTTGAAAAAGCTATCGTTACTTTTAATCAAGAAACAAGTAGTTTTGAATTAGTAGATGTAGAAACAAATCAAACATTCCAATTTGATGATATTGATTTAGTGACAATTGAAATTTTTGAAATGTTACAAGATTAAAATAATAACTGTGAGTAAAGCCACGGCGCAGAGTGTCTGTGCTGTGGCTTTTCAATATATTAGATGAGGATTGAAATAAATGAAAATTGCGTTATTAGGATTTGGAACAGTCGGTAGTGGTGTATACAATATTTTAAAGAAAAATGCATCAAAACTAGAGCGCGTTCTTCCAGAGGAAATTGAAATTAAGACAGCGTTAGTAAGAGACCCAGAATTAATGGAACAAACAGATGTTGTATTTACAAACAATATTAACGACATCGTTCATGACCCTGAAATTGAATTAGTGGTTGAAGTGATGGGCGGCATTACAACGGCTTATGAATATGTGAGAGCTTGTTTACTCGCTAAAAAATCAGTCGTAACAGCGAATAAAAATCTGATTGCTGTTCACGGAGTTGAATTAACAACATTAGCTAAACTTGAAGATGTGTACTTGTATTATGAAGCGAGTGTTGGCGGTGGAATTCCAGTTCTACGTCCGATGGTACAACATTTTGAAACAAACGATGTGGAATCGATTGTTGGTATTGTCAACGGAACAACAAACTTCATTTTAAGCTCTATGGAAAAAGAAGGACTCAGCTACGAAGCAGCACTTAAGATTGCTCAAGAAAAAGGGTTTGCGGAAGCTGATCCAACAAGCGACGTGGAAGGCCACGATGCAGCATATAAATTAATGATTTTGACTCGTTTAGCATTTGGCGTGAACGTCACTTTTGATGAAGTAGCTAAAACAGGAATTTCTGGAGTCGCTACTGCTCACATGAAGATGGCTTCTGAGAATGGATATGCGATTAAGCTTCTTACCAAAGCGCTTAGCGATGGCGAAAAAGTTTCTCTAGAAGTCGCACCAACTTTTGTACCAGCAAATCATTTATTAGCGCAAGTTCATTATGAAAACAATGCGATTTCTGTGACAGGGAATGCAGTGGATGAAGTTCTATTCTACGGAAAAGGAGCAGGCTCACTTCCAACAGCAACAAGTGTCTTAGCAGACGTGGTTGAAGTACTTCGCCGCAAAGTTAATGGTAGTGCGGTGGAAACATTTGGCCGTGTAGAAAGCCCATTAGTGGAATTCAGTCCAGAGGCTGCTACAAGTTCTTATTTCGTATATGGAAAAGGAAACTTGGAAGAAGCTCCGTTCAATGGAGAAATTGTATCAAACAGCCAAGGTGAATTCGGAGTTCGCTATACAGCTTTAACAGCTAGTGAGTTAGCTAAAGTAAAAGAAGCTTTTGCTCATCTAAATGAAGTCGCTATTTATCCAATCTTGGAGGAAGCATAATGGCAGTAACAATTAAAGTTCCAGCAACTTCAGCCAATATCGGGCTTGGATTCGATTCGCTTGGAATTGCAGTGGATTTATATTTAACACTTCACGTAGGAGAACCTTCTAGCGAATGGGTGATTGCACATCCGTTTGGAGAAGAAATCCCTACAAATGAAGAAAACTTAATTATCGAAACAGCTTTAAAAGTTTGCCCGACATTAGCACCGCATAAACTCGTATGCGAAAGTGAGATTCCTTTAACAAGAGGACTTGGAAGTAGTTCAAGCGCGATTGTTGCGGGAATCGAATTAGCCAATGTGTTAGGCAACTTACAGTTAACAAACGACGAGAAAGTAAAATGGGCAACCCTTTTTGAAGGGCATCCTGACAATGTCGCACCAGCAATCTTAGGAGGCGTCGTAGTCGCTACTTATGATCACCACACACAAGAAGTGTTGACGGTTCATAAAAATGTGGAAGCTCCGATTGCAATGGTCGCTGTGATTCCAAACGTTCAATTATCAACGAAGAAGAGCCGTGGCGTACTGCCAAGTTCGCTAGCATACGGTGAGGCAGTGGAAGCAAGTAGCCGTAGTAATGTCTTAGTGGCAGGATTAATGATGGAAGATTGGAAAGTTATTTCATCAATTGTTGAGAAAGACTTATTCCATGAAACCTATCGTTCAACGCTCGTTCCTTGGATGGAAGAGGTTCGTACGATTACAAAAAATGAAGGCCTTGATACATGCGGAACTTACCTAAGTGGAGCAGGTCCAACAGTGATGACGTTTGTTCATAAAGAACAAGTGGATCGTTTTGTACAAACATTAGAAAAGTATTTAGAAACAACGCTGAAAGATTGCGCGATTCGTGTGCTCGAAATTGATGCACAAGGCGTTTACGTAAAGTAGAAGGAGAACTATGGCACTATTCAAACCAACGTGGTTTAAAAAGACCTTTCAAGAGATTACCGTTCCTTTCTTACAAGAGAATGGAATCGAAGTTGTCTTAACCGATTTAGATAATACGCTCATTGGCTGGGACGAAAAAGAAATCGATGAAAACTTACTTGCCTGGGTACGTTCATTAAAAGAGGCAGGCATCAAGATTGTTCTTGTATCGAATAATAATGAACATCGTATCAAAGATGCTGCTGAAAAGTTGGATGTCCCATATGTGTATCCTGGCTTAAAGCCACTACACAAGGGATTCAAAGCGGCACAACAATTACTGAATTTTGATAAATTAAAAACCGTAATGGTGGGCGACCAACTATTGACAGATATTCTAGGAGCGAATACATTTGGAGTTAGAACCATTATCGTAAAACCTAGAAAAGAGAGCGATGCTTGGAAAACAAAAATCAATCGTTTCTTTGAAAAAGGAATTTTTGTAGTGACACAAGGTGTGTCTTATCATAAGAAATGGGAGGAGGATTAATCATGGAACAGTATGTATGTATTGGATGTGGAGCAACAATCCAAACGGAAGATCCAAAAGGAACGGGGTACACACCGCAAAGTGCATTAAATAAAATGCTGGAAAGTGAAGGCCCTCTCTATTGCCAACGTTGTTTTAGACTCCGCAATTATAATGAGTTGCAACCGGCATCTCTAACGGACGATGACTTCTTAAAGATGTTAAGTAGTATCGCGGATGAAGATGCGCTTGTTGTGTTTGTAGTTGACTTATTCGATTTATATGGAAGCATGATTTCTGGTTTGAAACGTTTTGTGGGGGATAATCCAATTTTATTCGTAGCCAACAAAGTGGACTTATATCCAAAATCGGTGAACCGTAATCGTCTAAAAGCATGGATTGAACGTCATGCAAAAGAGTACGGTATTAAACCAGTCGATACACTTCTTGTGAGCGGACATAAACGTATTCAAATTGACGAATTGCTAGAGAAGATTAACGAATACCGTAAAGGGAAAGATGCATATGTCGTAGGGGTAACGAATGTAGGGAAATCAACACTGATTAATAAGTTGATTCAAAGTATTGGTGAAACAGGCGAAGTGATTACAACGTCTCAATATCCAGGAACAACTCTTGGACAAATTGATATTCCATTTGATGAACATTCATCATTAGTGGACACACCAGGGATTATTCATCGTCACCAAATTACACACTACTTAGCGGAAAAAGAAATGAAGAAAGTCTTACCGCAAAAAGAGTTGCAACCAAAGACATTCCAATTAAATAGCGAGCAAACAATTTTTATCGGTGGCTTGATTCGTGTTGATTATGAACAAGGAGAACGGAATTCATTTACCTTCTATACGCCGCAAACAATCGACTTGCATCGCACAAAGTTGGAAAAGGCGACAGAGTTTTATGTAAAACATGCAGGAACACTTCTAACGCCACCAACAGGAGATAATATGAAGTTGTATCCAAAATTAGTGAAGAAGACATTTACGATTAAAGAGAAAACGGACTTAGTGATTGCAGGTCTTGGCTGGGTAACGATTCAAAAACCAGGTACGGTATCTGTATGGAGTCCTAAAGAAGTTGACGTAATTCAACGTCAATCGATTATTTAAGAAAGGAGAGCTTTCATGGAATTAAAAGGGAAAGAAAGACAGTTCTTCAAAAAAGAAGCACATGCGTTGAAGCCGATCTTCCAAATCGGGAAAGGCGGACTTAGCGAAGAGATGATTCATCAAATTCAAAACGCTGTTGAAAAACGCGAATTGATTAAAGTGACTTTATTACAAAACACATTAGAGGAACCACAAGAAGCTGCAGAAACGATTGCTGCGGCAACTGGAAGTACAATCATTCAAGTGATTGGACATACGATTGTGTTATATAAAGAAGCACGAAATCCAAAGCATAGAGATCTTTCAGTACGATTTGCAGAATTCAAAAAAAGAGGTCGATAGACGATGGTTGCTGAACTCAATATCTTTTCTGAGACATTAAACAAAACTGAAAAATTCGGTGAAGAAATGCCGGTAGAACGTGTCGGGCTTATCGGTGGTAGTTTTAATCCGCCTCATATTGCTCATTTAATTATGGCTGAACAAGCACGTGTGCAATTAGGATTAGACAAAGTTTACTTTTTACCAAGTCATATTCCGCCACATGTGGATGAGAAAAAGACCATTGATGCGAGTACCCGTGTGGAGATGACTCGTCTTGCGATTCAAGATAATATTTATTTTGATATCGAGACGATTGAACTCGAGCGTAATGAGAAGAGCTATACGTATGATACGATTCAGCTTTTAAAGAGACGGAATCCGAATACGGAATATTACTTTATCATCGGTGGAGACATGGTGGATTATTTACCGACTTGGCACCGTGTAGATGAATTAGTTCATGAGGTGCAATTTGTCGGAGTGGAACGTCCAGGATACGAAAAAGAAACACCATATCCAGTGTTATGGATTACCGCACCGAAAATGGATATTAGTTCGACACAAATCCGCAAAAATGTTCTATTCCAACAAAGTATTAAATATTTGGTACCAGAATTAGTGGAAGCCTATATCGCAGAAAAGGGGTTGTATTTAGAATGAGCGAAGTACAAAGCTTTGAACCTTATACAACGACGACAAGAGAAGAGTTATTATCGCATGTCCAGTCAAATATGAGTGACAAGAGATATCAACACTGCCTGCGTGTCGAACGAAAAATATTAGAATTAGCAAAACTATACGGCGTCGATGAAAAAGCAGCTGCGTTTGTGGGATTAGCGCATGATTATGCTAAAGAAATCCCAGTGGAAAAACAGCAAGCTCTCGCCAAAGAAATCGGACTTCCTGAAATCTATCACCATGAAGGTTCTGAAATTCTACACGGGCCGATTGGAGCGTATTTGATTTCAAACCTATGCGGAGTAAAAGACGAAGTACTGTTAGATGCCATTCGTGAGCATACGATTGGAGGGCTTCAAATGAGCCTACTTTCAAAGTGTCTCTTTGTGGCAGATGCAATCGAAGACGGAAGAGATTATCCAGGTGTGGATACTGCTCGTGAGATTGCAGCGAAGAATATCGATGATGCAGTCTTTTATTTATTGAAGCATACATTGGAATTTTTATTGGAAAAAGAAGTCCCAATTTTTCCAAAAACAATAGAAGTTTATAATCATTATTTGAAACAAAGAAAAGGAGAATAGAATGGAACATACAAGTAAAAAATTATTACAAGTTGTTTTAGATGCTTGTGAAGACAAGTTAGCACAAGAAGTCGTTGCACTAGACGTAGCAAGTCTTACACCAGTTGCTGAATATTTCGTGATTACACACGGTAAAAACGAAAAGCAAGTACAAGCAATTGTCGATGCAGTTGAAGAAGCGGTTGAAAAAGAAGGCTTCGAAGTAAGAAGTATCGAAGGTAAAGATGGTGGCAAATGGATTTTAATGGACTTAAACGATGTGATTGTCCATGTATTCTATTATGCTGATCGCGAATTCTATAATTTAGAAAAATTATGGAGCGATGCACCAATCGTGAATATTGTGAGTGAAAACTAATGAACTATCAAAAATTTGCTCATGTATATGACCAAGTGATGGATCAACAACTCTACGAGGAATGGACGGACTATGCAGTTCGTTCTTTTTCGCATAGTGCCAAAAGACCGGTTCGAAAAGTAATGGAGCTGGCTTGTGGGACAGGTGAAGTATCGATGCGTCTTGACGATAAAGGATACGAAGTCATTGGTGTTGATTTATCCAAAAATATGTTAGAAATCGCCGAAAAGAAAGCTCAAGGTAGATCTATCGAATGGCTTCAAGCGGATATGCGAGTGCTCGATGATGTGCCGACAACAGACGCCGTAACGCTCTTTTCAGATTCGCTCTGTTATTTAACGGACTTTGAGGATGTTGTTTCAGTCTTTGAAGCAGTGTACGACCATTTAGAAGAGGGTGGCATTTTCCTTTTTGATGTTCATTCGCTCTATCAAATGCAAGAAGTCTTTCCAGGATACCAATATCATTTCGTGGAAGACGATTTTGCATTTCTATGGCAAAGCTATGAGTTAGACGAACCGGGTAGTGTGGAACATGTGATTGATATGTATATTAAACAAGAAGACAGCAACCTGTACGAGCATTTTCAAGAAGTACATGAGGAACAAACTTTCCCGATTGAAATGTACGAAGCAGCGCTGGAGATGGTCGGATTTACAAATATCAAAGTGAAGGCTGACTTCGGGCAAAGCGAAGTACAAGAAACGAGTCCGCGTTGGTTCTTCCAAGCGGTGAAATGAGGCTTGTGTATGAAGGTATGTGGAGTAATCGCAGAATTTAATCCATTTCATCAAGGTCATGCTTATCTTTTAGAACAAGCGCGAAAACAAACAGGTGCAGATGTAATAGTTGTGGTGATGAGCGGCAACTGGGTGCAACGAGGCGAACCAGCCATCGAGCAGAAATGGAGCCGTGCAAAAGTCGCGCTTCAAAACGGAGCCGATGTGGTTATCGAGATGCCGACTGCGGTGAGCTGCCAAGCAACAGACCGTTTTGCAAAAGGAGCAGTAGAAATCTTGCAAAAGGTGGGGTGCGATTCTTTAGCATTTGGTTGCGAAAGTGGCGATGGGGCATTTTTCGAAGAAGCTGTATCTCAGCGAGCAGCTATCGAAAAAGAAATTAGTCGCTTTGTAGAAGAGAACCGGTCACTAACTTTTGCAAGCCAACTAACGCAGCTGGCTGTGAAAGAGTTTGGAGAAGACAGTGCACTTGCCCAAGCCTTGCAGTCTCCAAATCAACAATTGGGATTAGCTTACGCCGTTGAAAATGCTAAGGGCGAACATCCAATGAAGATTGTTCCAATTACACGAGTAGGAAGTGGACATTTGGATGATGCGTTAGACGAGACCGCTTTTGCTAGTGGAACAGCCTTACGAAAAGCGCTGAAAGAGAATCGCGAAGAAAAAGTTTTACGAGAACAACTTTCCTATGTTCAATTCGATGAAGAAGAGTACAAAAACGATTGGAGCTACTATTGGCCACTCTTGAAGAGTATCGTTTTAAGAAGTACTGACGAAGAGTTATGCGCCATTTATCAAATGGAAGAAGGTATCGAGAATCGCTTGAAGGAAGCTGTTCGAACTTCTTCGACGATTGAGGAGTGTCTCCAACATCTCAAAAACAAACGTTGGAGTTGGGCAAGGTTGCAACGACTTCTCGTTTATGTTTTACTGGGTGTAACCAAAGCGGAAATGGAAGACTATTGGAGCAGTCCAATTGAGCAAGGAGCTGTTCTTGGTTTTACAGTAAAAGGCCAAGAATGGTTGAAGAATATGAGAGAAGTAGAGTCATTCCATTTAATTACCAATTACGCAGCGCATAAAGATGAACGCCAAGAAAGTTGGGATTTATTGTATGATTTTTGGAATCCATCCAAGCAAATTTCTGCAACGGTCTTTAAGCCTGTTCAAGTGAACAAAGAGGAAGGATTTTAATCTCTGTTTTTTCAAGCTTGTAAAGTAAAAAGCTTTGACAAACTTTCAATAAACTAGTATAATTCAGTATGTTGCTTTAGGGGTGAAAATTGTGAAAATATCAGTTAAACAACTTCAGGATTCTCAAGGGACTCCAAATTACTTTGATACAGAAATTAATGTGGAAGAGGCATTAAAACGACGAGATGATTCGATTCTTGCTGTTTCGCCAGCACACATCAAAGGATTTCTTGTTTATCAAAACGAATCAGTTGTAGCGCAATTTACTTGCGATGTTGATATCACACTTCCTTCATCCAGGTCTTTAGAGCCAGTGGTAGTTCCACTCCACATTGATATTGTGGAAAGATATGTCCCATCCCATTACTCAGTTGATGAGAAAGAGCTAACAGAAATTGTGATGCCTCTTGATGGTGATTGGGTTGACTTAGAACCCGCTGTGGAAGATCATATTTTACTTTCAATTCCTTTACAAGTCTTATCGCAAGAGGAATTGAGTGAAGATAAAATGCCTTCTGGAAACGATTGGGAGGTTGTAACGCAAGAAGCTCTTGAAGAGCGACGCAAACAACAAAAAGAACAATCGGTTGATCCAAGGCTAGCGTCTTTACAGTCTTTCTTCGAAAAGGATGAGACTGAGAAGTAAAAAGCATTATGTAAAGAAGATTGATTAGGAGGTGTACAAAAATGGCAGTACCAAAACGTAAAACATCAAAAGCGAGAAAAGCAAAACGTCGTACTCACTTCAAATTAGAAGTTCCAGGTTTGAGCGCATGCCCATCATGTGGAGCATTAAGAAAGAGCCATCACGTTTGTCCTGAGTGTGGTTCATACGACGGAAAAGAAGTTGTTTCTAAAGAAGCATAATCATAAACGTTACAAAACCTTAGACAGTTTGTCTAAGGTTTTTTCTTTTTTAACGTTAAAAAGTACAGATGTATCATTTATGATACGTATCATAAATGATACATTTAAAAATATTATGAGTTTTAAGAAATCTATTGTAAACTAGTAGTGATGGAGGTGAGTCAATGTTATTTTTTGAAATCTCGCTATGGTTAGTATTTATTTTTAGTTTTGTCGGCTTTACGGTCGTTTTTGGGAATCGAATCTTCTATAATGAGACTCGCTTCATAACTATTCGTGAAATAATGACACCAATGCTATTATTAATCTTGCATACGACAAGTGTGAATGTGTTTGGATATTCTTGGTTTAGTTTTGCCACACTTGGATTTTCTTTGATTGGATTGGCATTGTTATTTTATAAATTAAAAACAGGGAAGCTCATCCTTAGACCTTTCCTCCACCAATTGTTCTCGATTGCGTTTTTATACTTTGGTGTACTCGTAGTTCTTATTCAGGTGGGTAGATTCTTTAAATAATCGCATTATATCAATGATAGTAAGCTCTTTACGATTGAATCGTAGAGAGCTTTTTTTAGTGCTTCAAAAACAAAAAATGGGGGAGAAAAAACTTTTTTTAACTTTTTTTGGTAAAAAAGTGGTGAAAAGTGGTGGGATGTGGTACACTATGGTTACTAAAATTATTGGAATGGAGGAGTCTGCATGTTAATCGGTGAATATCAACATACAATTGATGCAAAAGGACGTATGATCGTGCCTGCTAAGTTTCGTGAAGATTTAGGGTTCACCTTTATCGTGACACGCGGACTTGATGGCTGTTTATACGGTTATCCTCTCGAACAATGGGAGCTCATTCAAAATAAATTAAGAGACTTACCACAGTCGAAAAAAGACGCGCGTGCCTTTACACGTTTTATGAACTCTGCTGCGATTGAAGTAGAATTCGACAAACAAGGTCGTGTGAATATCTCGCAAACATTACGTGAGTATGCGGGATTAGAAAAAAATTGCCGTATCATCGGGAACAATGATCGTATTGAGATTTGGAACGAAGATCGTTGGCAAGAATATATTGCTGAAACTGAAGAGAATTTTGAAGAATTGGCCGAACATATGATTGATTTTGGCTTTTAGAAAGGGAAGGGACCATGTTTAAACATATCACTGTATTGCTACATGAAACGGTAGATGCATTATCCATTAAGCCAGACGGAATCTACGTAGACTGTACGCTTGGTGGTGCTGGACATAGTCAATACCTGCTTAGCCAACTAACAACAGGTCATCTCTATTGCTTTGACCAAGATATGCAAGCTATTAATCATGCGAAGGTTCGCCTTGCTAAAGAAGTCGAAGAAGGAAAAGTGACATTTATTCACGCAAACTTCCGTCAATTAAAGAAAGAACTTGGAAAACTAGGTGTTTCTAAAGTAGACGGAATTCTTTACGACCTAGGAGTGTCTTCACCACAGCTTGATCAGATTGAACGTGGTTTTAGTTATCATCAAAACGCAAAACTCGACATGCGTATGGACCAAAGTGCTCCATTAACGGCAGAAGAGATTGTCAATGAATGGAGCTATGACGAATTAGTTCGTATCTTCTATCGATATGGGGAAGAGAAGTTCTCGAAACAAATCGCTCGAAATATTGAGCGTATCCGCGCGCAACACCGTATCGAAACAACAGGTGAATTAGTGGATATCATTCGAGACAGTATTCCAGCTGCTGCAAGACGAAAAGGAGGACATCCTGCTAAAAGAATTTTCCAAGCGATTCGTATCGCGGTAAATGATGAATTAGCAGCGATTGAAGATTCGCTTGAGCAAGCATTTGAAGTTGTTGGCGTGGGAGGCCGAATCAGTGTGATTTCATTCCATTCTCTGGAAGACCGCATTGTTAAAACAATGTTCAAACAGCAAAGTACAGTAGAGAAGGCGCCGAAGAACTTGCCGATTCTACCAACGGAGGAAGAAAAAGCTCCGTTCCAATTGGTGAATAAAAAGCCAATTTTACCAAGCATTGAAGAAATTACAGAAAACTCTCGTTCACAAAGTGCGAAATTGAGAGTCATCGAAAGAGTAAAATAAAAGGATAATTTAGAAAGAAGGGAATTCTAGTGGCATTAGCAGAAAAATATGTAGATACAATGAATGTTGCGGTACCTACGCAAAAGCCTCTAGTTCGTGGAGACCGCGAAGTAACATCGATTCCGCAAGAAAGACAAAAAGCAGATTTACTTCGACTTTTAGCAGTTTCTGGTTTTGTTATTGCAGCTTTAGCGGTTATCACAATTGTAGCGAGCATGATCGTGGCTAACAAAAATAGACAATTACAAGATATCGAATCACAGACAACATTAATTCAACGTGAAAACAATACATTGCTTCAGGCAACACAAGAATTGTCTCAGTACGACCGAGTTAATCGTATCGCTAACGAACAAGGCTTGAAGATGAACGAAGAAAATGTTAGGAATGTTGGACGATGAGAAATACGAAAAACAATAACATTGCGGGAAATAGGCATCAAGCGAGCCGGATTTTAGTAGGACTCGCAGGTGTTTTATTTCTCATTTTTTCTGTACAGTTCTTTCAAATCATGGTTGTAGGGAATATCCATGGTGTGGATTTACGTGCAGAAATCAATGATAAAATCCATCAAAAACGCACACTCGCTGCAAAACGTGGTACTATTTACGACGCTAGTGGGAGCCCAATTGCAGTAGATGCGACGAATTATTCTTTATATGCCGTCTTAACTTCGGAGTGGAGTAAGGATTCAGATAATCCTGATTATGTAACAGACGTTAATAAAACTGCAGAAGCTCTTGCGAAACACATTTCTTTATCTAAAGAAGAAATTGTAAAATTGTTAAGTCAAAAAGATGTTTCTCAAGTAGAGTTTGGAAGCGCCGGTAAGAATTTGTCGGTTCAAGATAAAGAAGCGATTGAGGCTGAAAAACTTCCTGGAATTAAGTTCTCAGAAAGTCCAGCTCGTTACTATCCAAATGGGATTTTTGCTTCTCATTTAATTGGTTATACAGACACCGTTGAAGAAACAGTCGATAACAAAACAGTAACGACTCTAGTAGGGAAGACTGGGCTTGAAGGCCTTTATAATGAACAATTAACGGGGACTGCTGGTGAAGTAGAATATTCTGTAGATGGAAATGGATATGTGATTACCGATACAGAAAAGGTTACGAAGCAACCAAAAGATGGTATGGATTTAACGCTAACGATTGATAAGAGATTACAAACGTACTTAGAATCTCTTGTCAGTGAAGCAGATAAAAAATACCAACCAGTCCAAATGACTGCGATGCTTGTTGACCCTAAAACAGGAAATATCGTTGCGGCAACACAACGTCCAACGTATAACTCGACAACTAAAGAGGGAATTGACGTTCAATGGAATAACCTGTTAACAGACCAAGCGTATGAACCGGGTTCAACCATGAAAGTGTTGGCACTTGCGGCGGCGATTAACGAAGGCGTATTTGATCCAAATGAAAAATACAAATCTGGTAGTGTGAAGATTTATACGGACCTCGTACGAGACTATAATAAAGTCGGTTGGGGAAATATTACGTATTTAGAAGGGTTAGCTCACTCAAGTAACGTTGCCTTTGTTTACATCATTCAAAAAATTGGTATTGAAAAATGGAAACAATATTTAGAAGCTTTCGGATTTGGAAAATCTACTAACTCTGGTTTTGCGAATGAGATTTCTGGGTCGAACCCATTTAATTCATACTTACAACAATTATCAACTGGTTTCGGCCAAGGGATTACAGTGACACCTTACCAAATGATGCAAGCTTTCACTGCGATTGCAAATGGCGGTCAAATGCAAAAATTACGTTTGGTGGACCATTTAACAGACCCAGATACTGGAAAAGAGACACCAAATCCAACAACCTCTTTAGGGAAAGTAATCTCTCCAGAAACTGCGAAGAAAACTCTTCAATTCTTATATCAAGCAACTCGTATGAAAAACGGGACCAATTATGATTTCAATATCGATGGAGAAGAAGTCGCAGCAAAAACAGGGACAGCCGAATTCATCAATCCAGAAACAGGTAAATACTACTCAAACGGAAATAACTATATTTTCTCTGTAGTAGGATTTGCGCCGTATGATGATCCGAAATATATCTTGTATATCACGGTGAAACAACCGCGTGTAGCTGTAACTGGTAATCAAATTATTAAAGAAATTTTCAATCCATTAATGAAGAGAAGTTTAGAATACTCTAGACTCTCAGAGTAAAAGAAGGAGGAAGAACATGTTTGCGAAAGAACTAGCGGACTTGTTAGTCATTAAAGAAGTGGAAGGCTCGCTTGAGGGCGTCACTGTAGAAAAATTAGCACAAGATTCGCGCAAAGTTGTGCCCAATACTATGTTTTTCTGTATCGAAGGTGTAACGGTAGATGGGCATCAATTTGCAGGAAAAGCAAAAGAGCTAGGAGCGAGCGTGTTCGTGGCTTCAAAATCTATCAAAGAACAAGTGGGAGATGCTCCTGTGATTTATGTCAAAGACGTGACACGTGTGATGACACTCTTTGCAAATCATTTTTACGGGTATCCATCTGAATCATTAAATATGATTGGAGTTACAGGAACGAATGGGAAAACGACTGTAACGCATATGGTGGACTATTTATTAGAAGAATTAGGGAAACCAACTGCACTGATTGGAACGATGTATCGTAAAATTGGTGAGGAACGTATCGAAACAAGAAATACAACGCCAGAAATCTTAACAGTGCATGAAACATTGCAAAAGGTAAAAGACATCGGTGGAGACACATGTATTATGGAAGTTTCTTCTCACGCGCTTCAATTAGGACGTGTTTGGGGGATTGACTACAATGTTGCCGTATTTACAAACTTAACACATGAGCATTTAGACTTGCATAAAACAATGGAAAACTATGCGCATGCGAAAAGCTTATTATTCTCACAATTAGGTAACCATTCTAAAAATGGAAAACCTCGTGTTGCGATTTTAAATCGAGACGAAGAACATTTTGAGCAATTCGCATACTCAACTCCTTGTGAAGTGATTTCATATGGATTTAGTGAAAAAGCGGATATCCGTGCAACGGACGTTCAAACAAACGGAGCGACAACTTCATTTACAGTAACAATGAATGGACAAGAGCTTCCAGTAACAATTCCGATGATTGGACTCTTTAATGTCTATAATGTTTTGGCTGCTTTTGCAGTAGCGGTCGTGAATGGAATTTCACTCGAACGTGCTGTAAGCAGAATGAAACGATTCCCTGGTGTGGGTGGTCGTATGCAGTTGATTCAACAAGGACAACCATTCCAAGTGATTATCGACTTTGCACATACACCTGATGGGCTACAAAATGTGCTTGAAACACTTGAAAAAGTGAAAGTAAATCGAGTGATTACCATTATGGGACATAGTGGTGGTAACCGTGATTCAAGTATGCGCCCTGAATTAGGAGAAATTGCGTTTGATAAATCCGATTATGTGATTTTAACAGCAGATAATCCAAGAAATGAACCGCTTGAAAAGATTTATGCAGAAATTCTAGCAGGAAGAAAAGATGAAAAGACTGCTTATGAATGCATTGATAATCGAGAAAGTGCGGTGAAACGTGCACTTGAAATTGCTCAAGAAGGGGATATCTTACTATTTGCTGGTAAAGGTGTTGAACCATACCAAGTAATCGGTGATGAGTATATTCCTTATAATGAAGTAGAAACAGTTATCGCAAGTTTAGAAGCATTAGGCTTTCAACATCACGAGTAGAAGAAGGAGAAGATTATGATCGAAGTCATTTTATCAGTCGGCTTAGCGTTCCTTGCAACGGTCATTGCCGAACCACATTTCATTCAATATATGAAGATGAAACAATTAGGTCAAACTACATTAGATGAAGGTCCATCATGGCATAAAGCTAAAAGTGGAACTCCAACAATGGGTGGGCTTGTGTTCCTTTGTATGATTAGTATTTCTAGTTTAATTTTAGGGGCCGTTTTTGGGCATTTCAATTTCGTCTTATTAAGTGGCGTTATTGGTTTCGCCTTCTTCGGAACAATTGGTTTCTTAGACGACTTTATTAAAGTGTTTAAAAAACAAAACGAAGGGCTAAAGAGTCACGAAAAATTTGGATTACAATTGATTGGATCTGCTATTTTTGTGGGATTATATCTGCTTAGTGGAAATGCACCATTAATTTATATTCCATTCTTTGGCGAAGTAAACAGTATTATCATCTTTGCATTATTCACGATTATTTGGATTACTGGATTTTCAAATGCTGTAAACTTAACAGATGGACTAGATGGTTTGGCAGCTTCAACAAATACGATTGCTTACGGAATTTACGGATTTATCGCTTATGAATCAGGTCAACGTTCAATCGCAACGTTCTGTTTCTGTGTAGTCGGCGGGCTCCTTGGTTTCTTAGTATTTAACTGGAAACCAGCCAAAGTCTTCATGGGAGACGTTGGTTCATTAGCTCTTGGTGCAGGACTTGCCATCATTTCGATTATGCTTCATAAAGAATGGACATTATTACTCGTAGGTATCATCTTTGTTGGGGAAACATTAAGTGTTATTTTACAAGTGGGTTCATTTAAACTAACAGGTAAACGTATCTTCAAGATGAGTCCAATTCACCATCACTTTGAAATGAGCGGATGGAAAGAAGTGAAGATTGTTTCTGTATTTAGTGCAATCGGACTTATTGCAGGTTTAATCGTTGCATTTGTCTTTTAAGAGAATTAACATATTTTATTAGGAGAGCTGGTCATTTTTGCCCAGCCTTTCTCCATATACATATTAAAAAGAAAAATTGGAGGAATCATTGTGCGGAATACACATGCATTTGAAAATAAGAAAGTATTAGTCATCGGACTTGCAAAGAGTGGAGTGAGTGTAGCAAAACTATTACACCAGTTACACGCAGATGTAACAGTAAATGATAGAACACCACTTGAGGAAAGTGTAGACGCACAAGGGTTAGTCGCTGAAGGGATTAAAGTAGTCTCAGGAGGACATCCACTAGAATTACTCGATGAGCCCGTTGATTTCGTCGTGAAGAACCCAGGGATTCCTTATTCAAATCCATTAGTCGCTAAAGCAGTCGAGAAGGGATTGCCAGTTTATACGGAAATCGAAATTGCACAACGTGTCATGGAAGGAACCGTTCTTGGAATTACTGGTTCAAATGGGAAAACAACTACGACAACATTAACAAACCTTATGTTAAAAGAGTCATTCCCTGAAAGAAGAACGTTTGCTTGCGGGAATATTGGTGTTCCTTTATCCCTACTTGCAGGAGACTCAAAGGATTCGGATATCTATGTCACTGAATTATCAAGTTTCCAATTAATGGGAATTGAAGCGTTTCGACCTAAAGTAGCGTGTATCGTGAATATCTTTAGCGCACATTTGGACTATCATGGATCTCGCGAAGAGTATGTAAAAGCAAAATTACAAATTACTAAAAATCAAACAGAAGAAGATTTCCTTGTTTATAATGCGGATTTCCCAGAGTTATATGAGTTTATTAAAGGTCATACAAAAGCAACCTTAGTACCATTCAGCCGCAAATCGGTCTTAGAACAAGGTGCGTATGCGGATGAAACTACGATTTACTTTAATGGAGAAGCAGTTATGCCGCTTGAAGCGATTCAAGTACCGGGTGTTCAAAACATTGAAAACGTGTTGGCGGCGGTTGCCATTAGTAAATTACAAGGTGCAACAAATGAAGGAATCGAAAAAGCGGTTCGTTCATTCCATGGTGTAAAACACCGTACTCAATATGTGAAGACTATTGAAGGTCGTAAATTCTACAATGATTCAAAAGCAACGAATATCATTGCAACACAAACAGCGTTACGTAGTTTTACAAATCAATCTGTTGTATTAATTGCTGGCGGACTTGATCGTGGAAATGGTTTTGAAGAATTAGAACCATCTCTTGGAAATGTCCGTGAAATGGTCGTTTACGGGGAAACAAAAGAGAAGTTAAAAGCTACTGCAGACAAACTATCGATTCCAGTAACCGTAGTAGAAACATTAGAAGAAGCAGTGCCTAAAGCCTATGCAACTAGTCGTGAGGGAGAAATTGTATTACTTTCACCAGCATGTGCAAGTTGGGATCAATTCGCTAACTTTGAAGTTCGTGGCGATTGCTTCATTGAAGCAGTAGAAAAACTGTAATTTATAGGAGAAAAAAGATGAGAGTATTAGTTTCAGGAGGAGGAACGGGTGGTCATATTTATCCAGCTCTTTCCTTAATGAATTATTTGAAAGAACAAGACCCTTCAACAGAGTTTCTTTATGTGGGGACTGAACGTGGATTAGAAAGTACCATCGTTCCAAAAGCTGGATATGATTTTAAAACGATTAAGATTCAAGGAATCGTTCGTTCATTGTCGCTAGAAAACTTTAAAACATTATGGTATTTCTGTACAAGCTATTTTAAAGCAAAAGAAATCGTGAAAGAGTTCAAACCAGATATCGTCATCGGTACTGGGGGATATGTTTGTGCGCCAGTGTTGTACGCGGCAGCAAACATGGGGATTCCAACGATTATTCATGAGCAAAACAGTTTAGCAGGAATTACGAATAAATTCCTAGCACGTAAAGTTTCTAAAATTGCGATTTGCTTTGATGCGGTTCGTAAAGACTTTGCAAAATACGAAGATAAAGTTGTGATGACAGGAAATCCTCGTGGGCAAGAGTTAGCCAATGCCCAAAAAGATGATTCTTACTTAGCGTCTATTGGTATTCAAAAAGAAAAACCAATCGTATTGATTTTCGGTGGAAGCCGTGGATCGCTTCGCATGAACGAATCATTTATCGAAGCGCTTGAAGAATTCGAGAAAAAAGATTATCAAGTAGTCATGGTCACTGGACAAGTGCATTATGACAAAATCAACAATCTCATTACAAGTTTGAAAAAACCATTGCAAAATATCACAGTTTTACCATATATTAATAATATGGTGCAAATGTTCCAAAACACAGACCTCGTTGTCTGCAGAAGTGGAGCAACAACATTGATTGAATTAACAGCACTTGGCTTGCCGAGTATTTTAATTCCAAGTCCATACGTAACTGAAAATCACCAAGAAGCAAATGCGATGTCACTTGTAGAACGTGACGCCGCAACGATGATTTTAGAAAAAGACTTAAACGGTGAAAGTTTAGTCGCTGAAATCGATCGTATTATGAATGATGAAGCAAAACGTAAAGAAATGGCTGAAAATTCAAAAGCCTTGGGAATTACAGATGCGTCAAGTCGACTTGAAACAATTATTCATTCTCTAGTGAAATAAGGATTAAGGAGGAGAATATGTTTAATCGAAAGAAACCACAACAAACTCCTCCACGTGAACTAACACCTTGGGAGTTAGCACAACAAAATTCACCAAGAGTAGAGCAACCTGTTTCTGAAGAACCTGTACAAAAGGTGAAAAAGAAAAAGGAACCAAAGCCTAAAAAGACGAAACCAAAGTCACAAGGTATTACGAATGCAACACTCTTAAAAGGGATTTTTATTGTTTGTGCGGGATGGAGTATTTACTTTATTTCACCACTTTCGAAAGTGTCTGATATTGAAGTTGTCGGATTGAATCAAGTTCCAGTGGAATTGGTCCAAGAAAACGACGGTATCACCAAGGGACAAAGCATCTGGACAATTTTAGCGAATCGTTATCGTACAGCTAACTTGTTAAAAAATGCTAGTCCAAAAATTAAAGATGCTTCCGTTCAATTAGTGGCATGGAATAAAATGCGTTTGAATATTGAAGAGAATCCAGCGGTAGGGTATTACCAAAGCGATGATAAGCACTATGAGCTTTTAGCAGATGGTCAAATCATTGAAGTAGAGGCAGATGCAACGCCGAAGGATTATCCATTATTGTATATGTTTACAGATGACTCGCAATATCAAGCACTCGCAAAACAATTGGAGAAAGTTCCAGCAAGTGTGATTCGAGAAATCGTGGAGATTCAGTATCCAAACGATACAAAAAATCACCAAAAGATTTATCTGAAGATGAAAGATGGCAATCGGGTTATCGGAAATCTGAAAGATATTGGAGATAAATTAGGGTATTATCCATCAATTACGAAACAATTGAATGGGAAAAAAGGAACTGTGGATATGGAAGTGGGAATCTATTTCACACCAGATACGACAGTTCAATAAAAAAGTCTTAAAACTCGCTCATATGTTTTTTTAAGTGAACAAAATTATGTTAAAATATAGGGAGTATCACTTATCAATAAACTTTAAAAAATGAAATAGAAATGAATCGTATAGGAGGTTTCAATAAACGTGAAAAATCAGGGAATTTATGTGAGTTTAGATATTGGAACCACTTCAATAAAGGTTGTAGTAGCTGAATATGTCAGAGGGCAATTAAATATTATTGGAGTCGGCAATGAAAAATCAGAAGGATTAAGCCGTGGAGTCATCGTTGATATTGACGAAACAGTTGAATCTATTCGTAAAGCAGTTCGACAAGCAGAACAAAAATCAAACATTCAAATCAAGGATGTTATCGTTGGAATTCCAAGTAATCAAATCTCAATCGAACCTTGCCACGGTATGATCGCCGTATCAAGTGAAAATAGAGAAATTACAGATGTGGATGTGTACAACGTTATTTCCGCAGCGAAAGTTCGTTCAGTAGCACCTGAACGTGAAATCATCTCTGTGATTCCAGAAGAATTTATCGTAGATGGATTTGATGGAATTAAAGACCCACGCGGAATGATTGGTGTTCGTCTTGAATTGTTTGCGAGCATGATTACCGGTCCTAAGACGATCGTACATAACATTAAACGTTGTATTGACAAAGCTGGCTTAAACATCGAAGAAATGGTCATCCAACCATTAGCGATTAGCCAAGTAGCATTAACACCAGGAGAAAGAGAATTTGGTACAGTCCTTATCGATATGGGTGGCGGACAAACAAGTGCTTCAGTAATGCACGATAACCAATTGAAATTCTCATTCGTGGATCAAGAAGGTGGAGATTTCGTATCAAAAGATATCTCAATCATCTTGAATGCAAGCTTTGAAAATGCAGAACGTATTAAACGTGAATATGGATATGCAATTTCATCAGAAACTTCAGCTGACGAATTCTTCCCAGTAGAAACAATTGGTAAGAAGGATCCAGTTAAAGTAGATGAACATTACTTATCAGAAATCATCGAAGCACGTGTAGTTCAAACTTTTGAAACTGTCAAACGTGCATTAGACCAAGTGGAAGCTTTAAAACTTCCAGGAGGAATCGTGTTAACAGGTGGAGCTTCTTCATTAGCAGGAGTTCAAGAGTTAGCACAAGAAATCTTCGGAGTACAAGTGAAAACTTATATTCCAGAGCAAATGGGTATGAGAAATCCTATTTACGCAACAAGTATGGGGTTAATCAAATACGCTGCAAGCTTAGATGATGTTCACCGTATTGCTCAAAAGGGTAAGCCGGTAACGGAACAACGCCCAGTACAAAGCACTCCACAAAGTGCCCCAGTACAAAGTCAACCAGCGGCTCCTGTTCAACAACCACAAGAGTATGAACAAGAACCAACAGGTGAAGAACAAGGGTTTGGAGCGAAAGTGAAGAACTTCTTTAAAATGTTTATTGACGAAAATTAAGATGAGAACCAAGGAGGAAATATAATGGATTTCGAATTCGATACAAATTTAGATGGCGCAGTCATTAAAGTCATTGGTGTTGGTGGTGCTGGTAACAACGCTGTTAACCGTATGATTTCAGAAGGAGTACAAGGTGTAGAGTTCATCGTAGCTAACACAGATACTCAAGCATTAAGAAACTCAGAAGCAGAAACTAAAATTCAATTAGGACCAAAACTTACTAAAGGTTTAGGTGCAGGTTCATTACCTGAAATCGGTCTTAAAGCAGCTGAAGAAAGTGAAGAACAAATTCGCGAAGCTTTAGTTGGAGCAGACTTAATCTTCGTTACTGCTGGTATGGGTGGCGGTACTGGTACAGGTGCTGCACCAGTTGTTGCTCGTATTGCAAAAGAATTAGGTGCATTAACAGTGGGTGTTGTTACACGTCCATTTAGCTTCGAAGGACCAAAACGTGGTCGCTACGCTGCAGAAGGTGTTGCACAATTAAAAGCAAACGTAGATACATTAGTAACAATTTCAAATAACCGTTTATTAGAAATCGTTGATAAAAAGACTCCTATGTTAGAAGCATTCCGTGAAGCAGATAACGTATTACGTCAAGGGGTTCAAGGTATCTCTGACTTAATCACTGCACCAGGTTACGTTAACTTGGACTTCGCTGACGTGAAGACAGTGATGAAAGATCAAGGTTCAGCATTAATGGGTATTGGTGTTGCAAGTGGTGAAAACCGTACTGCAGAAGCTACGAAGAAAGCTATTTCTTCACCATTATTAGAAGTGTCTATCGATGGAGCAGAACAAATCCTATTAAACATCACTGGTGGCTCTGACTTAACATTATTCGAAGCACAAGATGCTTCTGATATCGTTGCAGCAGCTTCAACAAGTGAAGTAAACATTATCTTCGGTACTTCAATCAACGAAAACTTAGGTGATGAAGTAATCGTTACTGTTATCGCAACAGGTATCGACGAGGAGCGTAAGCACGAAAAAAAGTCGGCAGCACGCGCTAGTCGTTCACCATTCGCGAATAGCACAGCAACTCGCAAAGATTTAGGAAATAACCCTCAAACTTTCCAAGAAAAACAAGTTCCTTCAAAACCACAACCAGTGGAAGAAAAGAAACCTGAAAAAGATTTATTTGGAGACTGGGATATCCGTCGTGAAACAACTGTACGTGAAACAACTTCTTCAACAGAAGCTGATTCACCATTCGCTCAAAGTAACTTCGTAGAAGCTCCAGTTGAGCCAAAACAAACTGAAAATGATGGATTAGATACTCCGCCATTCTTCAGAAAAAGAAACAGAAATTAATGAGTATCATTAAACAGAATGTAAGTCGTATTATGAACTTGGTTGCATCTTCTTGTAACCAAGTTCATAGACTATCTACGGAAGTTTGTCCGATTGTTGTAACGAAAAATCGTACGGCTCGCGAAGTTCAAGAGATGTACGATTTAGGATTTCGACATTTTGCGGAGAATCGTGTCGAAAAACTATTAGAACGACAAGAACAATTTCCGCAAGAGGACATCATCTGGCATTTAATCGGGCCACTCCAAAAACGAAAAGTGAAGCAAGTCATAAATCGTATCAATTTATTTCATGCGATTGACCGTCTTTCGATTATGGATGAGATTGAGAAACGTCTCGAACACCCATTAGATTGTATGCTAGAAATTAACGTCTCAGGGGAAGAATCAAAGCATGGATTCACACCCGAAGAGGCACTGGATGCTTACCGAGCAAGCAAACAATATGCAAAGATTCGTATTGTTGGTTTGATGACGATGGCACCATTTGAGGCAAGCGATGAAGAAATTCGCTTCTTTTTTTCGCGTTTAGCACAAATTGCTAAAACAATCGAGAAGGAAGAAGGGTTAGAAGCTCCGTTATATCTCAGTATGGGGATGAGCGGAGACTTTGAAGCAGCGATTGAATGTGGTGCGACGCATATTCGAATTGGTACAAGCTGGTTTGAAAGGGAGGAAGACTAATGGGATTCATGAATAGTTTAAAAAACTTCTTAAGTCCAGAAGGTGACTACTACGAAGAAGATGATCAAATGGATTACTATGAAGAGCCTGTAGCGCAAACGGCTCCAGAAACACGTTCAAGAAATACTTCAAATGTAGTTCCGTTCCAAAGTCCTGGGGTGAAGAAAACATCTAAGATTTATGTGATGGAACCAAGCGTGTATTCTGAAGCAGAACGCATTGCAGATGCACTTTTAAAAGGCGAAGCAGTGCTCATTAACTTTAAACGTATGGAACCAAAAGATGCAAAGCGTGTCATTGATTTTGTGGTCGGTGTGGCGTATGCTATAAATGGAGACGTACAAAAGGTGAGAGATGAAATCTTCATCTGTTCTCCTGCAAATTTCCAAGTACAAGGAAATTTTGATGACGAGATGGTTGAAACCTTCCGTCACACTGAATTTTAGAGGAGTGTAACTTAGTGGGTTTAGAAATTATTAGAGTGATAACAGCAGTAGCAGGGGTTTATCAATTTATGCTAATCCTTTATGGATTAAATATTTATTGGCATCTATATCTTCCAATGTTCTTGGCGGACTTATTAGATGCTTGTTGCCGTCCGTATGTGTCATTATTCAAAGATGTACGATTTGGAAAATATAGTTTAGCATTAGTAACGTCTATTTTAACGATTTACGTTGCTGTAGGAGTACTATTATTTATTGTCGCAAAAATTTTTGGAGTATAAAAAATGGGAAATGGTGTAGAACAACACTTTAGAAAAGAGGAATTGTCTTTTCTTAAACAAGTGGAAGAATGGGTAGAAGAAGTACGTTTGCAGTACGCGCCGGTATTGACGAATTATCTTGATCCACGCCAACAGTTTATTGTGGAGGCGATTGTAGGTCAATATGACGATGTTCGTTATTATTTTGACGGCGGATATATTGATGCTGAACGGAAACGTTGTATGATTTGTCCGGAATATTATGAGCCAACTTCAGAGGATTTCGAAAATGCTCTATTTCATATTCAATATCCGAAGAAATTTGCGACACTTGGGCATGGAAAGATTCTAGGGTCACTGATGAGCCTTGGCTTTGACCGTAGCTTGATTGGCGATATTATTTCAAACGGAGAAGACTGGCAATTATTCTGCGCTCAAAATATGAAGGAATATATCAGACAACAGTTAGAAAAAATTGGGAAAGTGGCTGTAAGGCTTGAAGAAGTCGACTATACGAAATTGATTGTACCGGTGGATCATTGGACTGCGGTACAAACAGTCGTTAGTTCGCTTCGACTCGATACGGTGATTGCTTCTGTATTTAATGTGTCAAGACAGCGTTCAAAAGAAATGATTGAAAGTGGTAAAGTAAAGGTGAACTGGACTGAAGAGAACAGACCCGACTTTATGCTGGAAATTTTAGATATTGTATCTATTCGTGGATACGGTCGCCTTCAAATTCAAAAGATTGAAGGGCGTACAAAGAAAGATAAGATTAAAGTAGAACTAGGATTACTAGAAAAGAATAAAAAATAAAGGGGATTTTTCAATGGCTATTACACCAAACGATATTCATAACAAAGATTTTTCAACAAAATTCAAAGGCTTCGATCCAGAAGAAGTAAATGACTTCTTGGAAGAAGTGAAGAAAGAATTAGAAACGTTAATTCGCGATAATAAAGATTTAGAAAAACGCGTCAAATTCAACGAAGAAAAAGTAGAATACTTCAATTCGATTCAAGAAACATTGAATAAATCAATCCTTGTTGCTCAAGAAGCAGCAGATCGTCTTCGCGAAAACGCACGTAAAGACGCTGAAATCATCGTGTTTGAAGCTGAAAAAGCAGCACAAGCAATGTTGAGAGAAGCAGCTGAAAAAGCAACAGAAATTAACCGTGAAACAGATTTAATTAAGAAAGAAACACGTATTTTCCGTCAACGTCTTCAAATCTTAACACAAACACAATTAGATATGATTAAGAACGAAGAGTGGGATATCGTATTAAATACACCAACTCACATCGAAGTGACACCACCATCACTTGATGCAATTATCAAAGATCGTGTTAAAAAATCTGAAAACGAAGAATCAAAAGAACAATAATCATTGAAGGGGACACTGGTCTCCTTTTTTGATAGGAAGAGGAATGGGTATGGACTTTACAGTTACTGAAGCAGCCAAAAATAAGTTAGATGCAATGCTAAAAGAACGTGGCTTAACAGATGCGTTCTTTGTCATGGATTATGTCGATGGGGATAGTCCTTTTTATGAAGGGATGGTTGGATGCCATTGCCAAGTGTACGATAAATATCATTTAGTGGTATTAAAGAAAGAGCAAAAAGAGATTCTTCCTCCAAAGTATGACCAAATTTTTGAGACGAATATTGGGGAAATGGCTTTTGCTAGTCACTATGCGATGATGTTTGATCAACATAATGTCATTGATTATAGCGTGGATAAATACGGATTCTACTTAAAGAGTGAAGCTGGAATTTTATCGATGCAACTGAATATCGATTTCGTTGGCTAGGGAAGAGAAATTCTTCTCTAGTCTTTTTTTGTTCTTAACTCTTTCTTTACCACTAAAAACTTGCAGTTTGAGACGGAACAAAGTATACTAATGTTGTTCACAAAAATACGAGAGGTAAATAATATGAACAAAACAAATCTCGATTTACTAAAACTTATTAAACAACAAAATATTCAAAATCAAAGAAAGTTAGCAGAGCTTTCAGGCTATTCGCTTGGTCTCGTGAATCGTGAATTAAAACGACTCAGAGAACTTGAACTTGTGGATGAAAAATTCAATCTAACAAGTAAAGCGAAAACGCTCTTTAATAAAAATAAACCAAAGAATGCTGTTATTTTGGCTGCGGGATTTGGAATGCGAATGGTTCCAATCAATACTGAGACACCAAAAGGGCTTCTTGAAGTGAAGAAAGAGCCGCTGATTGAACGCTTGATTAAGCAACTACAAGCAGTAGGGATTACGGACATTACTGTAGTCGTTGGCTTTATGAAAGAACAATACGAGTACTTGATGGATGACTATCAAGTGAAACTTGCGGTGAATAGAGACTATGCGACAAAAAATAATTTCTATTCATTACAACGTGTTGCAGGAATTCTAGGCAATACTTATATCGTTCCTTGTGACTTATGGTGTAAGGAATCTCCATTTGATACAGATGAATTGTATTCATGGTATTTACTTGGCCAAGAAGAGGTGGAACAAAGCTTCTTTAGAGTGAATAAGAAACAAGAAATCATTACAAGTGATAAAAGAGGAAAAGGAAATCGTCCATACGGTATCTGTTATTTAACAGAAAAAGATGCCAAGTCTGTGGCTAAGCAATTAAACGCTGCGGCTGCGGAAGAAAAACATGAGAAGTCGTTCTGGGAAGTAACACTTGAAGACGAGAATAGAAAATATACAGTTTATCCAAAACTAATGGATGATTCAAAAGTCTTTGAAATCAATACGTATGAACAACTTCGTGAACTCGATAAATCATCCTCACACCTAGAAACGGATGCCTTGCAGCAAATCTCGAAGGCTCTAGGAGTAACGCGCGACGAAATCGTCAATATCGAAGTGTTGAAAAAAGGAATGACGAATCGTAGCTTCCTATTTACTTGTAAGGGTCAAAAATACATTATGCGTATTCCAGGAGAGGGAACAGATCATCTCATCAATCGTAAGGAAGAAGCAGATGTGTATCGCGTTTTAGAAGGAAAGCAAATTTGCGATGATGTGGTGTATATGAATCCAGATAATGGATATAAGATTACAGCGTATCTTGAAGGAGCACGTTCGTGTGATAGCACGAATAAAGAAGACTTACAGCGCTGTATGGCAAAATTACGCGAGTTCCATCAGTCAAAATTAAAAGTAAACCATACGTTTGATCCATTTAAGCAAATTGAGTTTTATCAAAGTTTATGGAATGGGCAAAGTTCTTCTTATAAAGACCATACTGAAATGCAGAAGAAGATTCTTGGACTGAAGAGCTTTGTAAAAAAACATAAAGCCGAACCAGTATTAAGCCATATCGATTCAGTCTATGACAACTTCCTATTTACAAAAGAGGGAGACATTCGTCTAATTGACTGGGAATACGCTGGGATGCAAGATCCACATATTGATATTGCGATGTTCTGTATTTACGCAGGATATAGTCGTAAAGAAGCAGATGCACTGATCGACCTTTATTTCGAAGGAAAATGCGAGAAGATGACACGTGTAAAAATTTATGCGTATATGGCGATTAGCGGGATGCTGTGGAGTAACTGGTGCGAGTATAAACGTACACTCGGTGTTGACTTTGGGGAGTACTCATTAATGCAATACCGTTATGCCAAAGATTTCTACCGCATTGTGCAAGAAGAATTAGCAAAAGAGGAAAAATAATGACAAACACAGTAAAACGAGCGATTATTATGGCTGCGGGTAAAGGGACAAGAATGCGTCCCATTACAAACACCATTCCCAAACCGCTTGTAAAAGTAAATGGAAAACGAATGATTGACACTGTTATTGGTGCACTTCATGAACAAGGGATCCATGAAATTTATGTCGTAGTAGGCTATTTAAAAGAGAAGTTTGCCCAACTTAAAGCAGACTATCCAGAAATTCATATTGTTGAAAATCCATACTTCGACGTAGCTAATAATATTTCATCACTGTATGTAGTACGCGACCATTTAGAAGAAGTGATTATTCTAGATGGCGACCAATTAATCTACAACAGTGAAATACTACATCCAGACTTTACACGTTCAGGATATGCATGTATGCCGGTCGAAAATGGTACAGAGGAATGGTTAATGCAAGTGGATGACAATGGCGTTGTTACAAGCTGTAGTCGTACAGGTGGCCAAAAGGGATGGCAATTATTTAGCATTTCTCGTTGGACGAAAGAAGACGGTCAACAGTTAAAACGTCATCTTGAAATCGAATTTGAAGAAAAGAAAAACCATGATATTTACTGGGATGATGTGGCGATGTTCTGCTACCCAGATAAATATGAAATGGGAATATATCCAATGCAAGAAGGGGATATCGTTGAAATCGATAGCCTTGAAGAATTAGTAGCAGTAGATGACTCTTACAAGAGTGTTCTAGAGGAGGCAAATCATGAATAATGAAGTAGAAAAGAAAAATCTTCGCGACGAGATTGACTGGGTCGCAACGCTTGTACCGCTATTTGGAGTAGTAGTGTTAGGAATTCTCTTTATGATATTTCCAGATGCCAGTTCAGCGGTTCTAGAAGGTGTTCGTGGCTTTTTAGGCGACCAATTCAGTATTTACTATGCGATGCTTGCGGTGGGTGTTTTCCTTTGTAGTGTGTATGTGGCTTTTTCAAAATACGGCCAAATCGTTCTTGGTGGCGAAGATAGTGAAGTCGAATATTCCAACTTTAAATGGGGTGTGATGATTTTTACGTCTACGATGGCAGCAGATATCGTGTTCTATGCGATGATTGAATGGGCATTATACGCACAAGAATCTTATCTTGGAGAACTCGGTAGCGTGCAAAAATGGGCGTCCACATTCCCATTATTCCACTGGGGACCAATCGCTTGGAGCTTCTACATCATGCTTGCGGTGGCCTTTGGATTTATGTTGCATAATCGTAAAGTAGAGAAACAAAAATTCTCTGAAGCTTGTCGTCCAATTCTTGGAGACAAAGTTGACGGTTGGATGGGGAAAACCATCGATTTGATTGCCATCTTCGCGTTAATCGCTGGTACTGCTACAACATTCTCACTTGCGACTCCGCTTCTTTCAGCGGCGATGAGCCAAGTGTTTGGCATTCAAAATTCGAAGATTATCACAATTGTAGTATTATTATTAATCGCAGCCGTATATACAAGTACTGTAATGCTTGGAATGGACGCCGTTTCTAAACTAGCGGCCATCTGTACGTATTTATTCTTTGCCTTACTAGGATATTTCTTATTCTTCGGTGGAGAAACAGTGTATATCTTAGAAACAGGGTTTAGCGCAATTGGGAACCTTGTCCAAAACTTTATCGGAATGTCTACGTGGCTTGATCCGCTTCGTGAAACAAGCTTCCCACAAAAATGGACAATTTACTATTGGTCTTATTGGATGGTTTGGTGTGTGGCTACACCGTTCTTTATCGGTAGTATTTCAAAAGGACGTACGGTTAAAAACACTGTTCTTGGTGGATACGCATGGGGGATTGCTGGGACATTTACGGCGTTTATCATCCTTGGAAACTATGGTTTAGCGCAACAGTTAAAACATGGCTTGGATATTACTGGTATTCTAAGTAATAACGCAGATTACGCGGCAGCTATTTTGAAAATTTTTGATACCATGCCTTTAGCGAACATTGGATTGTTATTATTAGCAGTTACGATGATTGCGTTCTACGCGACAACATTCGACGCTTTAACACTTGTAGTGTCTGCTTATTCGTACAAAGAATTAGAGCACACACATGGTAGTGATAAACGTGTCCGTATGTTCTGGTCACTCGTATTTATCTTATTCCCAATCGCATTGATTTTCTCAGAAAACTCAATGTATAACCTACAGTCCGTTGCGATTATCGCGGCACTTCCAATTGGGATTATTATTGTCATGATCATTGCAAGCTTCTTTAAGGATGCAAAAGACTATCTTAAAAATTAAGCTTTGAGATATTTGAAAATAAAACAACCTATTGCTTAGAGTCTGGTGGCTTTAAGCAATAGGTTTTTGTTTTAGTGATGATGGTGATGGCAATTACATTGGCCTGGTAGGCAGTTACATGC
>CAKPVL010000017.1 GCA_934193545.1 uncultured Granulicatella sp.
AGGGAAGAGTGATAAAATAAGAGAGAAGATTCGAAGGGAGAGGAGGAGCCTGATGTTAGAGCATCTAGCTTTTAAAGGCGAGTGGCGAGCGTACCAAAAGCGCATTTTAGAAAAGAGCGATACGATTATGGCGGATGGCCATATTCATTTGGTGGCGGCTCCAGGTTCTGGGAAAACGACGTTAGGAATTGAATTTATCCGTCGCAATAGTAATCCTGCGCTTATTTTAGTGCCGACCGTGACGATTCGCCAGCAGTGGGTGGATCGTATTCGTGAGGCGTTTTTGGATGATGCGAGTCTAGCAGATGAAATGATTTCGCAAAATCTGAAGCAGCCAAAGACCATCACCGTTGCGACGTATCAAGCCTTGCACAGTGCCATCAATCGTCTGGAAGGCGACGCGGAAGTCGAGGATACGGACGATGTGGTCGAGAACGAGCACTTTGATTTTAAAGACGTGGATATTATTAAGCTCTTTAAGGAAGCAAATCTTGGAACATTGTGCCTCGATGAGTGTCATCACTTGCGAAATGAATGGTGGAAGAGTCTAGAAACCTTCCGTAAATCCTTTGCGGATATCAGCGTTATTTCACTGACGGCAACACCTCCATATGAAGGAGAGCCTGCGCTTTGGGAGCGTTATGTGGCCATGTGTGGGGAAATTGATGAAGAAATTACTGTTCCAGAGCTCGTTAAAGAGGGTAGTTTGTGTCCGCACCAGGACTATGTGTATTTCTCTTTCCCAACGAAGGAAGAAGAGAAACAACTCGATCAGTTTTCTACGCAGAAGAGAGCCTTCTTGAAAAATCTATCGTCTGATTCGATGTTTTGTGAGGTGGTAAGAACAAGCCGCGCGCTCGATGGAACAATCTCAGAAGATGAACTCTTAAACGAGCCGAAATATCTCTCGGCAACACTGATTTTCCTACGTCATAAAGGAATCGAGTTTCCGAAACATTTCCAACAATTACTGGGGGCAAGCCTGCTTCCAACGTTTGACTTGGCGTGGTTTGAAATCCTCTTGCAGGGAATGTTATTCGACGTGCCGCATTGGTATGATTTATCCGAAGAAGACTGTAAAGAATTGAAGCATGAGTTGAAATCGCTCGGGTTAATTGATCGTAAACAAGTGCAGTTACTTCGCAATAAACAACTCGACCAGCTATTAAATCAATCTCTTGGAAAATTAAACGCGGTCCGAGACATTTTCAAGGCGGAATACGAAACATTAGGCAGCGAATTAAGACAGTTGATTTTAACCGACTTCATTCGAAAAGATTTTGAGGTGCACTTAGGAAATCCAGAAGTTCAATATAGCCAACTGGGCGTATTGCCGTACTTCGAAGTGCTTCGTAGAGAGCTTGTGGAGCAGCAATTAGGCGTTCCTGTGGCGGTTTTAACAGGAAGTCTCGTAATTATTCCAACAGCAGTGAAACCGCGTCTAGAGGCTATTTTTGGCCCCGATAAGATCACCTTCCAACCAGTGGGTCAACTCGATGAAAACGACTATGTGAAGGTCCGTTTAGTAGGTTCGCAACATGATTTAGTTAGCGCCTTGACTCAGCTCTTCCAAGAAGGGCAAATCCATGTCGTAATTGGAACAAAATCTCTCCTCGGGGAAGGATGGGATGCGCCATGCGTGAACTCGTTGATACTCGCCAGCTTTGTCGGAAGTTTCATGCTTAGCAATCAGATGCGAGGTCGCGCGATTCGTATTTGGCCGGAAAATCCGGATAAAACAAGTAGCGTTTGGCATCTTGTGTCCATTAATCTGGCGGAGAAAAAACTCTTCAAGAAGAAAGAAGACGAAGAGGTTGCTGTCGGAATCGATAGTCCGGATATGGAATTATTACAACGCCGCATGAAGCAGTTCTTAGGATTACACTATAATGAAAACACGATTGAATCAGGCGTAGATCGCCTAGACCTTGGAACGATCAAGTTTACGAAGAAGGATTTAACAAAGCTCAATCAAGAAACTATCGAACGCTCGCGTAACCGCGAAGAGTTGAAGAAGCGCTGGAATGAATCCCTTCCGCTTCTAGAAGACATGGAAGTCTCCAATGAAGTTGCAGTGGACAAGACATTCTTGCCAACCGTTCTTCTGACAGATGCACGAAAAATTCTCACCTACGCGCAAGCCATCGTACTGACGGAATTAATCGTCTATTTATTCCTCGATTTTGTAAAAGGACCGTCCCAACTCTTATATCCAGTGGGGATTTTATCGCTCATCGTGTTAAATGTCGTCTGGTTGAGATATTTCCTATACAAGAGCCCGTACAAACGCCTCGAACTCTTTGCCGAAGCCGTCCGAAAAGCTTTGCTGGCATCCGGACACTTGCAGACACAAAACTGTAAGGCCAGAGTCGTTCGTGGGGATAAGAATTCGATTCAAACCGCCACTTATCTAAAGGGTGGAACCTTGCGTGAGAAAGAAATTTTTGCACAGGCGTTATCGGAATTCTTTGCTCCAATCGAGAACCAGCGTTATATCCTAAGAGCCACGACTTGGGTCAATGACCAAACGAAATATTTTGCCGTCCCAAGCATGTTTGATAAACGAAAAGAAGACGTCATCGTCTTTGTCGCCAACATCGAAAAATACATCGGCTCATACGAAATCATCTACACTCGAAGCGTAGAAGGCCGTCATATTCTATTTGATGCCCGTCTGAACGCATTGGGAAATAAACAAGATCGCACCTTCTCGAAGAAAAAAGTGACATCTAAACTAAAATAGAGATAAAGAATCTAGCCAAAAGTGGACTAGATTCTTTCTATTTTTGCGGTAAAATCCTTGCATTCTATTTCAAACTATTGTAAGATATCTGAGTACGAAATTTTAATATTTGCTGGAGGGGTAGCGAAGTGGCTAAACGCGGCGGACTGTAAATCCGCTCCTTCGGGTTCGGCAGTTCGAATCTGCCCCCCTCCACCATTGGGGTATAGCCAAGCGGTAAGGCAACGGACTTTGACTCCGTCATTCGTTGGTTCGAATCCAGCTACCCCAGTCCTACAGGCACCGATTCCGGTGCCTTTTTTGTTGCCCAACTTTTCTGCACAAGCCTAAGTTCTTTCCACCCGTCGTAGCAGCGAACCATGTTGTTCCGGTCCCGCCGACTGAAATTATTTGTAATTTTCTTGTTGACTGAATTTTGATAGAGCAGTTGAAAAAGATGTCTCGAAAGATTTGAAAAGTTCCATAGTAGCAGTAATAGGGGATAGCATTCAAAGTGAATTACGACCTCTTGAAAATTGATTTTCTAGAGGTCGTTTGAATCTTGAAAGAGCTTGAGACTTCGGCTCAAGCCGGTGCCCTATTACAGCTACTATTAGAAACTTTTCAATCGAAGAGACATCTTTTTCTTTCTTAGCACACCAACCATCCAAATTCGGTCAAAAAGTAAGAAAAATTACGAAATGTTTCAAAAAGGTACTAAAAATTGCCTAACAATAGGAAAAGATTTTAGGTATAATGGAATCAAAGAATCTGCTATAGTCAAATTAAGGTGGAGGGATGTTTTATGAAGCAACGACACCAACAACTGTTGCACTTACTTGCACGCCAAGAATGGATCAAAGGACGCGAATTAGCTTCCTGCCTCGGCGTCAGCGCAAGAACAGTGCGTTCCGATATCGAACAAATCAATCGAGAAATGCCGCATATCATTCAAGCGGATCGCCAAAAAGGATATCACCTCGTGGCTTTCCAGCAAAATCGATATGCAGCCCCAGAAGGATTACTAAGAGCGCCACAAGATAGTGCAGAAAGAAGCGTCAACTTGCTGAAGCAACTCTTGTTCAATGGGGAGGGCGTTTCCATCGAAGCTTTTTGCGAACAATGTTTTGTAAGCGCTAAAACGTTTGATATAGACCGTATTCGTGTCCAACAACAACTGGAAGAATACGATGGTTTGGAACTCGTGACGAAGAATGGGGCGCTTGTATTAGAAGGGCCAGAAGCCAGCAAGCGAAAATTGTATAGAGAACTACTGAAAAAAGAATTAAACGAAGACTTCTTGAATAGTTCAGAGCTCATGAATGTGTATCCGGAGTTGGATATGGAGCAATTAGAGGCGATTATTTGGGCAAAATTAAAAGAATATCGCTATTCGATTCGCAAAACGCTCATGCCGTTTCTATTGTTACATTTAGGACTGGTGTTGCAACGAGTAAAACTAGAACAAACGGTACAAGAAGGTAGTGTAGAAGGCCTTGATTTAGAGGTTGAAGCTACGATTGTTCGTTCGATTTTTAAAGAAATTCTAGGCGATAAAGAGATTCCGGAAGGAGAAATTCTTTCCTATGCAAAACTCTTAAAGGCGTATCATAATTCAAATGCCTTTCAATCAGAAGTTCATTTCAAAGGAAAAACCGTTCGACTAGAAGAACTCACCAACGCGATTGATGAGCGACTCTTTCAATGGATGGGCATCTCGTTTGTGGATCAAAAGGAATTCAAGGTGCGATTCCAGTTGCACTTGCAAGGATTACTCGAACGGGTGCAGATGAACTTAAGTCTACCTAATCATTATGTACAAACCTTTAAACGACAATATCCGCTGGTGTTTGATACGGCCGTTTCCGTGAGTCAGTATTTGATGAACGAGCTGCAATGCCAAATTACCGAAGAGGAAATTGGATTTTTGGCACTGCATATCGGAGCAGCGTATATGCAAGGAGCGACAAACGCGAAACTACGCGCGGTCCTTATCGCCAATACGCAATATCCATTGATTGCTGGAAGCGTGGAACGATTGAAGGAGCAGTTCCAACATCGCTTGGATTTTGTAGCAGAGGAAGCGACGTTCACTACAGGTGTGACGGAGTTTTACGAGGCCGATTTACTCATCACCTTTGAGCAAATGGAACCATCCGTTGCGATTCCGATCGTTCGATTAGGACTATTTTTCAATACACAAGATGAGATTCAACTGATTCGAGTGATGAATACGTTAGAAACGCAGAAGATGAGTGAAACGATTCGCACGCAAATTGGGCAGTTGATGGATGAAGCTTTCTTCTATGCAGACGTAGAGGCTACTAGCCGAGAAGAAATTTTAATGGAAATGGGTTCGCGCTTAGAAGAAGCAGGCATCGTGAATGAAGACTTTCTACCATCTGTCATGAAACGCGAAAGTCTCTCTTCGACGGACTTCGATTATTCGATTGCGATTCCGCATCCGTTGCATCCATCTAGCAACCGTTCGATGATTTCAATCGCAGTCTTAAGAGAGCCGATTCAGTGGAATCATTTCCCAGTGAAACTGGTCATCTTACTCGCGTTGAAGGAAGAGGATATGGAATTCATGCAACTCTTCTTACGATGGCTCGGGAAGCAACTTGACTCCCCGGACAAAATGATGTGTTTATTAGAAGCAAAAAATGTAGAGTCGTTTATTCAGGCGATTCAATAAGGAAGGAGGAAATTATATGGAAGGCATTGAGCTAGTGTGTTTTAAAATGATTAGCGCACTAGGGGCAGCAAAATCCAGTTTTATGGAGGCGGTGCAAGAAGCGCGGCTAGGTCATTTTGAAGAAGCGCGTCGCTGCATTGAAGAAGGGGATAAATACCATGCAGAAGGGCATGAAGCGCACTTCGGATTATTGCAACAAGAAACGTCCGGTGAGCCAGTGCAATTATCGCTCTTACTCGTGCATGCGGAAGACCAATTGATGAATGCGGAATTTCTTAAAATTACAGCAGAAGAAATTATCGCCCTTTATGAACGGATTGAAAGTATTAAATAGAAATGGAAGGAGGAAATGAAAATGAAAAGAATTTATCTATTTTGTAGTGCGGGGATGTCAACCAGTCTAGTGGCTAGCAGGATGCAAGACGTGGCAGATAAGCATAATTTGCCGCTAGAAATTAAAGCGTTTCCAGACCGCAATATCGATACGATTTACGAGCAATACCATCCAGACGTAATCTTGTTAGGACCTCAAGTGAAATTCAAATTCAATGCGGTTCATGCAAAATACGATCCGATGGGAGTTCCTGTCGATGTCATCAATCTCGAAGACTACGGAAATGCAGATGGCGAACGTATCTTGAAACGTGCCATTCAATTATTAAAATCAAAAAAAGAACAATAGGAGGTTAGTACAATGTTTGCAGGTTTAGAAAACACGATGGGGCGCGTGGCAGAACGCCTTAGCACAAACAAGGTGCTAGTTGCGATTCGTGACGGGTTCTTAGTCGGTACACCATTAATTATCGTAGCATCCATTTTCCTTGTAATTGCCAACTTCCCTGTGCCAGGGTATAGCGACTTTATGGCGCAATTCTTCGGTAAGGGTTGGGAAAACTCGATGGATGCCGTGATTGATTCAACGTTTAGTATTTTAGCAGTTTTAGGAGCCGTTGGTATTGGGTATTCATATGCCAAACAATTAGAAAGTGATGCCATTGCAGGTGGAGCTTTATCACTTGTCTGCTACCTTATCATGACTCCAAAAGTTCACCCAAAATTTGTGAATGAAGCAGGTAAAGCATTTAGTGGTTTTGCATTCTCAAACCTTGGTTCTGCAGGGGTGTTCTTAGCGATGATTACTGCGATTGTGTCAGTAAAAATCTTCGTTACGATTCAGAAAAAAGGATGGGTTATCAAATTGCCTGATGCAGTGCCACCAGCAGTTTACCATTCATTTGCAGCATTAATTCCTAGTGCGTTTGCGATGTTCTTTGCTTTTGCAATCTATCTCATCTTCTCATTAACAGAATATCAATACGCACAAACATTTATTTATAAAGTGTTACAAGCTCCGTTAGAAGGATTCGGTCAAAGCGTCTTCTTCGAACCAATCTATCAATTCCTATCAACTCTATTCTGGTTCTTCGGAATTAATGGTCCAGCTGTAACAAATACAGTATTTAACCCAATTCACTTAGTATTAACAAACCAAAACTTAGAAGCATTTAAAGCAGGTCAACCATTACCAAACATCTTCACTGGACCTTTCGGGGACTTCTTCGGTAACTTCGGTGGTGGAGGTAGTACATTATCTCTTGTATTCTTAATGGTCTTCCTTGCAAAATCAGAACGAATGAAGAAACTCGGTCGATTGGCTTTAATCCCTGGTATTTTCGGTATCAACGAAATGGTTACATTCGGGTTACCAGTAGTATTAAACCCAATTATCGCGATTCCATTCTTATTAACACCACTTGTAAATACAATCTTAGCAACAATCGCTACAATGGTAGGAATTATCCCTTATACAACAGGGGCATCTCTCCCATGGACAACGCCATTCTTCTTCTCTGGATGGTTATCAACAGGTAGTATCGTAGCCGGATTCTTCCAAATCTTCTTGATTATCTTAGGCTGCTTGATCTACTTCCCATTCTTCAAAGCATTGGATAACCAATACTTGAAAGAAGAAGCAGGCTCTAGCATGTTAACAGGTGATGAATTAGACGATGTTGACTTAAACGACTTATCATTTGATGACTTATAAAATGACAAACGCATAAGTCACAAGTATCAAAACTTCGGGTGGCATGCGAAAACGGATGCCACCTTTTTACATAGAAAGGGGTGAACAGATGAGAACACTATTATTATTTGACCAAGTTCAAGTAGGATACGGCGGGAAGGAACGTGGCGATACAGAGTTAGGCCTTGAAAAAGGTGGGGTTGGTTCTTATTTAATGTTCAAAGAAGACTTCGAAAAAGCAGGACTAACGGCGCTTGCCACGATTTATTGTGGGCCGGATTATTTCCAAGCGCATAAAGAAGAAGTGATTCATAAAATCAAAAATCTGATTTTGAAGACGAAAGCGGAGGTACTGTTTGCAGGGCCATGTTTTAACTATGGAACCTATGCGCAAATGGCGGCAGAAATTGCGTTGGCCATTCAAGAGCAAACCGACTGTAAGCCGTATGTGATTTGTTCGAAAGAGAATGAAGAAACGATTGCAGCCTATAAAGATAAAGTCGTCATGCTAGAAATGCCGAAAAAAGGCGGCGTGGGTTTACGCGAAGCATTAGGCGGAGCCATTGCGATTATTAGCGGAACGAAAGACGAAAGTGAACAACGATTTCAGTAAAAGAGGTGACAGAGAATGTGGGGTATGATTGCGACATGGCGAATGGCGCTCGAAGGAATCCAGAAGGTGACCCCGAATTTAGAAGCGGGCGGGACTGCAGGAGATGCCATTGAAGGTGCGATTAAAGAAGTAGAGGACTTCCCTTACTTTAAATCTGTTGGATATGGCGGACTTCCAAACGAAAAGATGGAAGTGGAGTTAGATGCCGCTTATTTAGATGGATCGACGTTTGATTTCGGTGCGGTCTGCGCCTTAAAACAGTTCGCCAATCCAATTTCGGTGGCGCGTGCCTTGAGCGCGTATAAGGTGAATAATGTGCTAGTCGGAGAAGGGGCAGCAGCCTTTGCGAAGGCTCATCATTTCGAAGAAAAAGACATGCTGACGGACCGTGCGAAGATTCATTTCCATAATCGATTAAAAGACATCGAACGCGAACAGCTCACACCGTATGCCGGACATGATACGGTTGGTATGGTGGGATTGGACGCATTTGGAGATATGGTCGCAGGAACGTCAACGAGCGGGCTCTTTATGAAGAAACCAGGGCGTGTAGGAGATTCTCCTTTTATCGGATCTGGATTATATGTCGATAGTACGATTGGTGGCGCCACTGCAACAGGCCTAGGCGAGGACTTGATGAAGGGCGTAATTTCGTATGAAATCGTTCGTCTGATGAAAGAGGGCCTTAGTCCGCAAAAGGCTTGTGAGAAAGCCGTGAGCGACCTTGCAGAACGATTGAAGAGAACGCGTGGCGAAGCAGGAGATATTTCTGTAGTGGCCATGAATGCCAAAGGAGACTTTGGGGCAGCTTCCAATATCGAGAATTTCTCATTTGTCGTTGCTACAAGTACATTAGCACCAACGGTATTCCGTGTGCATCCGCAAAGTGATGGCACGATGCGTCATGAATTAGCGACAAAGGAATGGCTTGAAGCGTATTTAGAAGAGCGCATGAAGCCATTGGAGGTCAAAGAATGAATCAAGAAGAATGGATTGCAGAACTAAAAGGCATTCAACCCGCACTTTTTGAAGGCCTAAGACGAATGGTCGCTATCCCAAGTATTCGAGGAGAAGCAGAAGAAGGTGCCCCGTTCGGCAAGGGACCTAGACAAGCGCTCGATGAAGTGCTTGCGATTGCCAGTGAACTTGGTTTTCAAACGAAGAATATCGATAACAAGATTGGATACGCGCAGTACGGAGAAGACCGAACAGATGGCGCGTACTATGGCATTTTTGGTCACGTAGATGTAATGCCGCTTGGCGAGGGTTGGATTTCTCCAGCACTTGCACTTACGGTTCGTGACGGAAGACTCTACGGACGCGGAACATTGGATAACAAAGGGCCGATTCTATCGAACCTTTACGCGCTATATGTGTTGAAGGAAAAAGGTGTAACCTTTGATCGACCGGTTCGGATTGTCTTTGGGACGAATGAGGAGACAGGATTTGGATGCGTGAAGCACTATTTAACCAAAGAAGTGCCACCGACATTCGGATGGACGCCAGACTGTAAATGGCCAGTTGTCTACGGAGAACGCGGTCGTCTCAGAGTACGATTGTCTCTCCCTTCAGATAAAGTGTCCGGATTGTATACATTTGCCAACGAAAAACTTCTCCATACAAATCATCGCGGGGAAGAATTGGGCATCGCTTATGAAGATAGTGACTTCGGGATGATGCAACTGCGCGGCGAAACGTTTGGACTCGAAGACGGTCGTCATTACGTCGAATGGACGATGTGCTATCCAGCAAGTTGCACAAAAGACGAGTTGGTTGAGAAAATCAATGCGCATGTACCAGAAGGTGGCGTGCTAGACGTGATTTCACATTGGGACCCAGTGCTCTATGACAAGGATTCCGCCTATGTGCAAGCCTTGCAAAAGGTGTACACGGATATCACGCAGAGCGATAGCGTTCCAGTGACGACAACGGGTGGAACCTATGCCAAAATCATTCCAAATATCATCGCGTATGGGCCAAGTTTCCCAGGGCAAAGAGATATTGCGCATTTGCCAAACGAATGGATTGGCATTCAAGACTTAGAAACAGATACGATTATTTACGGATTAGCGCTACTCGCATTGTCGCGCATGAAAGAAGGGACGTTATGACAGTAGAAGTATGTGCTGGAAGCATCGCAGACTGCCTCGTTGCAGAGCGTGCTGGTGCTGACCGCATTGAATTGAATAGCGCGCTTTTCTTAGGAGGATTAACGCCAAGTATCGGCATCTTGCAAAAAGTGCTCGATTCTGGAGTGAGCCTTCCGATTGTGTGCATGGTTCGTCCTCGTGGCGCAGGATTTTGTTACACGAAGGAAGAATTCGAGAGCATGCTCATCGATGCAAAACTTTTATTAGAAGCGGGTGCGAAAGGATTAGCGTTTGGATTTCTATTAGAAGACCGGACGATTGACTGGAGCCGTACGAAGCAGATGATTGAGTTGTGTCAGAAATATCATGCCGAGAGTGTGTTCCATAAGGCGTTTGACCTTGTGCCGGATGTGGAGAGTGCCATCGAGGGCTTAATCAAACTTGGATGCACGCGCATTTTAACAGGGGGACAACAGGCGCAAATTGAAAAAGGAATCCCGCTCTTAAAAGACTTGCAAGCTCGCTACGGAAGTCAGATTGAACTGCTTTGTGGCGGCGGTGTCACCAAAGAGAATGTGCAGCACTTAATGCAGGAGACGGGGATTGCGCAAATTCATGGAACGTTTAAGACGTGGAAGACGGACCCGACGACTGCAGGCGAGGGGCTTAGCTATGCCTATCATGAAAATGGAGATTATGAACAGACGGATGAAGCGTTGTTGAAAGAAGTAGTGGCGCTTGTTCGTGGACAGGAGGAAACGAAATGAGTAAACGATTGTTAAATTGTGCGGCCAGTGATTTCAGAAAAATGACAGGAAAAGAATTGAAAAAGGCGATTGAAGCCGCAGAAGGAAGAACGGTGTGCTGTGAAACGGGATGCTCACGACCAACGTTTCTGTATGAATTATCTAACGCAGAAATCGCAAAGGCGTTCGGTGGAGACATGGTGCTCTTAAACGGATTTGACTGTATTGATCCACTGATTTACGGTGCTGAAGAAAGTGAAAACCCAGTCCAACGCGCGAAAGAACTGAGTGGGTTGCCAATCGGGGCGAACTTGGAGCCAGTGGATATGAATGCAGAAATGCTAGAAACACGTATCGAAATCTCACCAGGGCGTCAATGTACGGTGGAAACAGTGAAACGTGCGGAAGAACTCGGTCTTGATTTTATCTGCTTAACAGGAAATCCAGGAACAGGGGTAACCAATGAAACGATTGAAGCGTCCCTCGCCATGGTGAAACAACACTATTCAGGGCTTGTGATTGCTGGGAAGATGCACGGAGCAGGCTCGAAGGAACCTGTGATGAACGTGGACATCGCAAAACGCTTTATTAAAGCAGGAGCTGATGTGATTCTTGTTCCAGCGGTTGGAACAGTGCCAGGATTTACCGACGAAGAGCTTGTGGAAATTGTGAAAGTGGCGCATGCCAATGATGCACTTGTGCTCTCTGCGATTGGAACAAGCCAAGAAGGTTCTTCAAGAGAAGTGATCGAACAAATTGCCATCCGTAATAAAGTTGCCGGTGTGGATATTCAACATATCGGGGACGCTGGATACGGCGGTTTAGCGACAGTGGAAAATATTTACGCATTGTCAGTTGCGATTCGAGGGGTTCGTCATACAGTAGCTCGTATGGCACGCTCAGTGGTTCGATAAGAAAGAAAAAGAACAGCACACTAGCTTGAAGCTGGTGTGCTGGTTTTTTGTCTTCTGTCTTTCTGCTTATGAAGTTGAGTTCGGGCTCACATCCTGTGAAGTTGAACTCGACCTCGCACTTATAATTAGTGAAGTTGAGCTCGGGCTCACATCCTAGTAGTTGAACTCGAAAAGGCAGAAACGACGTCCACTTCCCGTAGTAGCCGCACGACTCGTTCCGAGTCCCTTGCGTTACTTCGGTCCAGTGATTCGTTTCTAAGCGCCTTTTCTCGTATCCTGATATTTTCATCACTCGTGATTCAAGAAAGTCTAATAAACTTTGCAGAAATCATTCGCAGTGCGAATGATTTGGAATTCAATAAAAGCAAAAAAGACTCGCACTGAAGTGCACCCCAAAAGTTAGACAGAAAATCTAACTTTTGGGGTGTTTTTATTATGAAATTAACTTATGAAGATAAAGTTCAGATTTATGAACTCAGAAAACAAGGAATTAGCTACTCAAAACTTTCAGTTATGTTTGATGTACAGAAGTCAAATATTAAATACATGGTTAAATTGATTGATCGTTACGGGTTAGAGATAGTAGAAAAAAGGGATAAGAATTATTATTCTCCTGAATTAAAACAAGAAATGATTGATAAAGTTCTACATGAAGGTTGGTCTCAAGGAGAAGTTTCTCTCGAGTATCGTCTCCCCAGTTCTAGTATGCTTTCTAACTGGCTCGCACAATACAAGAAAAATAAGTATACTATTGTTGAGAAAACAAGAGGGAGAGCACCTGAAATGGGACGTAAGCCAAAGAAAAAACCAGAAGAGATGACCGAACTAGAACGCCTTCAGGCTGAAAATGAGTATTTAAGAGCGGAGAATGCCATCCTAAAAAAGTTGAGAGAACTCCGCTTGAAGGAGGAAAAAGAGAAAGAAGAAAGACGCAGATTGTCAGAGAGTTAGTGTCAGAGTTCCCTTTAGATATTCTGCTAAAGATTATTAAACTTGCTCGTTCAACTTACTACTATCACTTAAAGCAGCTAAACCAAGAAGATAAGAATCAGGACGTAAAAAGCGAAATACAAACCATTTATACCGAGCATAAAGGGAATTATGGATATCGCCGTATCACTCTTGAGCTTAGAAACCGTGGGTTCATCGTAAATCATAAGAAGGTACAACGTTTGATGAAAATAATGGGGCTAAGTGCTCGTATTCGCAAAAAACGTAAGTATTCTTCTTATCATGGAGAAGTTGGAAAGAAAGCTGCGAACATTATTCAACGCCAATTTGAAGCTGAAAAACCGATGGAAAAGTGCTACACAGATATTACGGAATTTTCTATCCCAACAAGTAACCAAAAACTATATTTATCACCAATTTTAGATGGTTATAACAGCGAAATTATAGCGTATACTCTATCGTCTTCACCGAATTTAAAACAAGTAAAAGATATGTTAGAACAAGCTTTTAGAGAAGAACAATACGAGAATACTATTCTCCACAGTGATCAGGGATGGCAATACCAACATTATTCTTATCATAAATTTTTAGAAGATAAGGGAATTCAAGTATCTATGTCCGGCAAGGGGAATAGTCCTGACAACGGCATGATGGAATCGTTCTTTGGCATTCTTAAATCAGAGATGTTTTACGGCTATGAGAAGACTTTTAAGTCTATAAAAGAACTTGAGGGGGCAATCGTCGACTATATTGATTATTACAACAACAAACGAATCAAAGTAAAATTAAAAGGACTTAGTCCTGTACAATACAGAACTAAATCCTTTGCTTAAATTAATTGTCTAACTTTTTGGGGTCAGTACACACTGCGAGTCTTTTTCTAGCTTCTGTCTTTCTGCCTAGTTGTTCTGCAAATCCTCTACTTCGGCAACAGAGTAGTCTTTCTTTTCGAGGGCGTCGATGATTTGTTGTACGGTATCTTTTGTCACGCCTGCTGGCAATGTGATCAAGATACGGCGTAAGCTTTTATCTTTCTCAGTATCGATAGTCATTACGTTAGCAATAGAAGCATACTTGTTAATCACTTTAGAGATGTTCGCAAGTGCGCCTTTTTCCCCGCCAGAGATAATCGTTAATACGTAAGAACCGTTTTTCACGTTCCATGATTCTTGAAGCATGCCAAGTAAGCTGCTATGTGTCAAGATTCCGTAGAAACGTTGTTGTTTATCTAACACGGCAATGTAAGGTAATTCTTTAATCGTGAAGAACACTTTGAAGAAAGAGCTATCCACGCTGATGAATTTAGTCGAGTTTTTAATTAAATGAGTAACTGGAAGACTCATATCTCCACCGTTTGCTTTGTGGCGATAGATATGCATTTTATAAATGTTTCCTCTAAAGAACGTTTCCGTTTCATCTAATACAGGAACACAGCGGTATCCTGATTCTTCTAAAATCTTAATCGCTTCTTCTAACGTGCAAGATTCTTTAACGACCGTTAGACTCTTTTTTGGAACTACAAGAGATTTTAATAACATACTCATTCCTCCTTGAGATTGGTTTCACTACAATAGTACCACTTTTTAGCGAAATTGTAACTAGAAAAGTTAGGAAATGATGAGAAAACGAAAAGAATCTTTCTGAAAAATGCATTAGAAAGGGCTTTAAACATTAAAGAACCATTACAAAACAGGGGAAAATCTTGATTTTTCAAAAAAAACTGATATGATATCTCTATACCATTCATAGAATAGGTAAAATCTATAGTTAAAAGGGGTTAACAAAATTATGACAGCTGATTCAGATGGGAGTTCGCTGGGAGTCCAGATCTTAATCATTGTATTATTAACTGCATTAAATGCATTTTTCTCTGCAGCAGAGATTGCGTTCGTGTCTATCAACCAAGGGAAAATGGCACAAAGAGCGCAAGAAGGAGATAGAAAAGCGATCAAGGTCATGCGCTTATTAGAGAATTCAGATGAGTTTCTCGCAACGATTCAAGTAGCCATTACATTCGCAGGGTTCTTCTCGAGTGCGTCTGCCGCAACAAGTTTCTCTTCACGAATTCAACCATTATTAGGAAACATTCCTGGAGCCGAAACATTATCACTTGTGATTGTGACAGTCGTTCTAGCATACCTTACTTTAGTATTTGGGGAATTATATCCAAAACAAGTAGCGTTGCAAGTGGCAGAACCGATTGCATTATATACTGCAGGACCAATTTTGTTTGTCAAAAAGATTGCAAAACCATTCGTATGGATTTTGACGTTCTCAACAGGGTTATTAAAACGAATTACACCAATCGAATTTTCGAGGGTAGAAGAAAAATTAACACGAAGCGAGATGAAGTCTTTACTTGCCAACAGCCGTAACGACGGAGCGATTGATATTTCCGAGTTTGCGATGATGCAAGGGGTACTTTCTCTAGATACAAAACTAGCACGTGAAGTGATGGTTCCACGTACAGATACATTAATGCTCGACGTGGATGACGATTTAGCAGAGAACTTAGAGACCATCTTGAACTGTTCTTATTCTCGTCTTCCTCTTTACGAAGAAGATAAGGATAAAGTAATCGGAGTAATTCACGTAAAAGATGTCTTCCGTGCTGCAAAAGAGCAAGGATTCGACAATATTGACTTACGTGCCTTAGCGCATGAGCCAGTATTCGTTCCATCAACGATTTTCGTGGATGATTTATTAGTAGAATTTAGAAAAACTCGTCAACACTTAGCGGTATTGAAAGATGAATACGGCGGGGTTGAAGGGATTGTTACATTAGAAGACTTGATTGAAGAAATCGTCGGAGATATCGAAGACGAGTACGACGTAGAAGAACAAGAAGTCGTAGAAATCGACGAAAACAATTCGGTGATTGATGCCGGAATGTCACTCGACCGATTCAATCAAATCTATCAAACGTCATTAGAGTCTGATGAAGTGGACACAATGGCGGGTGCGATTATCGAGAAACTTGGCTACTTCCCAGATGATGATGAGGTAGTGAAGGTGAGATTCGAAGGGTATCTGTTACAACCGACAGAAACCGAGAATGATCGTATTCGTAAGATCCATGTCACAAAACTTTCAGAGGAAGAACTCGAGCAGATTCGTGCTGAAGAAGGCGAAACAGACGAAACCTATGAAGATAATGACTAATCAAAGGAGGGGGCAACCCCTCCTTTTTTGTGTGCTGAAGGTGCTAAAAATAATAAAAGTAGACTTGCGTCTATCTTTCAGATTCCTCGGATGTCTTCATAATAGTCATAATGGGGCACCGGATTGAGCCTAGCGTCTCAATCCTACCAAGCTTCAAACTGACTCTACGGGTTACACCCTAGAGTCAGTAATTCACATTGGTTGCGATTCCCCAATATGACTATTATAGAATCCGGGAATCTTCCAGACAGACCATTTTTATGAGCATACAAAAAAAGAGGGGTGCCGTCTTTATGGTTCTTCATAGTTCGTGCTGTAAGTGCTAAAAATAATAAAAGTAGACTTGCGTCTATCTTCCAGATTCTCCGGATGTCTTCATAATAGTTATAATGGGGCACCGGATTGAGCCTACGTCTCAATCTCTACCAAGCTTCAAACTGACTCTAGGAAATGAATTTCCATAGTCAGTAATTCACATTGGTTGCGATTCCCCAATATGACTATTATAGAATCCGGGAATCTTCCAGATAGACCATTTTTTATGAGCATACAAAAAGGGTGGTGCCTCTTTTGTGTGTTTATAAAAATGGGTCTTCTTTTCGCAATGAAAAAGGTGCTGGGATTGTGAAAATTTTAGCAGTTTGTTAAAAAAGAAACAAAAAAATTAAACTTTCTAAAACCGTGTTGTGACGCTATTATTAGGATTTAATTCATTTTATACATTATAAGTAGTATTTTCTAACAAAAAAATTTGTGATATAATGAATTTGCGAAATTTTATTGGATTTTTTAGGTATTTTATGTTGGTTTTATGAACAACGTAAGCTAGTTTTAAAAATCTAAATAAACAAAAATAAATTCAAAGGAGAAATATTCATATGAAAAGAAAGACTAAGGGTATGTTAGCCGCTGCGGCAGCGCTAATGTGTATATTCGTAGCTTCAGGATGCGGGAAATCAGGCGGTGGTTCTGATGCCGCAAATCCAGCTTCTTCAAGCTCTGGAGAAACTGCGGCGCAAAATTCAAAGTCAGATTCTGGTGCTGAAGAGATAGTAGAATATTATTTGGGTGGTCCCCGTACAGATCTGTTAACTAATAAAGGAAATGTGTATTACCTTGGTGAGAAAGGCAGCTTAAAATCTGACGATAAAAAGGTTACAACGCCAACAAAATATTTGGAAAATATAAAATCCCTTATTACTATATCCACTTATATCGATAATAACCTTGATTTATATCTTGGTGGTATCGATGTTGTAAAAGGTGGGACCATAAAGGAACCTAAAAAATTAGGTAGTAATATTGTTCAGGTTGAAGGTTCAAATATTGGCTTTTTAGCGCTTGATAAAGACGGTAATTTATATTCTTTCGGTAAAAAAGGCTATTCTGGCTCTAATAATGACGAAGTATACGCAGAATTGACTAAGGTTGATGGCATCAAGGATGTTGTAAAAATCGGTTCAAATGGCGTTTCAAACGATGGTTACTTAGCTCTTACTAAAGATGGTACAGTTTATGCTAAAAGATTTGATGGTCCTTTTACAAAATTAATGGAAAATGTGAAGGATATTCAAGGCGTGTATATCACTGATAAAGACGATGTTGTATATGTATGGGATGAATTTACAAAAGATAAAGTGACTAAGATAGCTAAATCATTACAAATCAGTTGGGGTGGAAGTTCAGATTCCGTATGGTTCATTGAAAATAATACAATTGCTCCGTACAATTCTAAAGGAGAACCAATTAGAATGGACGAAGATGTCAAACATCTTTTCAGTTATTATCCTAAAGATATCAAAAAGATTTTTATCTATGAAGATAAGACAGACAAGAAAGATAACAAGACAAAAAATCTTAAAATGGTTTACGAAAATACAAATGGCGAAATCGTATTGTATGCAGTGAGCAATTCCCATAGCGATAAAGGAAAAGTTGAAGTAAACACAAAAGTAACGAAAAGTCTAGACGATGCTGTGAAAGTTTGGGAGTTTGTTAAAGATTCTGAATAGAATGATTCTTAAGGAGAGATATTCATATGAAAAGAAAGACTAAAGGTATGTTGGCCGCTGCGGCAGCGCTAATGTGTATATTCGTAGCTTCAGGATGCGGAAAATCAGGCGGTGGCTCTGATGCCGCAAATCCAGCTTCTTCAAGATCTGGAGAAACTGCGGCGCAAAATTCAAATTCTGGGGCAGAAACCATCGAAAAGTATATCGTTATGGATGGGAGTAGAATAAATGTTCTTACTAATAAAGGAAACGTCTATTATATCGGTGGAGGTCTAAACTTTAGTAAGGATGATGTTGCTGTTGAAACTCCGACGAAGTTTTTAGAAAACATTAGCTTTATTCCTGGTAACGGAAGTACTTGGATTGATAAAAACGGTGATTTATACATTAATGGGATCGACCCTATTAAAGGCGGAGCAGTTGATGCGCCTAAAAAATTAGGTGGTAATATTGTTGTCTCAACTCCATACCTCTTGGGGATAGTTGCGGTAGACAAGGATGGAAATCTATATTCCTATGGTCAAGCCAAATACAATGGGTTTGACAAGGACTATGCAGAGTTGACTAAAATTGATAGCATCAAGGATGTTGTAAAAGTAACATCAGACCACAAAAATCGATTCTTTTTGGCTCTAACCAAAGATGGTACAGCTTATAGCAAAGCAGCTGATGAAGACTTTAAAAAAGTGATGGATAATGTTAAAGACATCCAAGGAAATTATATTATTACAAAAGATGATGTTATGTACTATTCAGGTAAACAACCAGAAAAAATTGGACAAGGACTTAAACTTAGTAAGTATGTAGACCCAAGATCGGCAGTATTTGTTGAAAATCAAACAATTGCACGATTGGATTGGAACGGAAAACCACTTAAGGCCGATAAAGAAATAGATACACTATACGGTTACTATCCTAAGGATATAAAAGAGGTACTTTACCACGATATTTCGAGTGATCCCAAAAAAGAAAGTATTAAAATTCTTAAAATGGTTTACGAAAATACAAATGGTGAAATTGTATTATACGGAGTCAACGATTGTTATAAAGATACAGGAAAAGTAGAAACTAATACAAAAGTCACTAAGAGTGTAGAAGATATATCTAAAATTTGGGAATTTATTAAAGCATCTAAAAAATAATTAGTGTAAATCAATGAAAGAGCAATCGAGAGGGTTGCTCTTTTTATTTTGGTCATTATTTAAACAGATAGAAAGAAATGATATACTTTCAGTGAGGAGGTGGGGTTGTTGAAAATCATTTTAAAAGAGGATATCGAGCTGTATCGTTATTTGATTGCTAAGGCGACATTTTTACAAACGCATAAAGAGTACCGCTTGGTGGAATCCTTCTTAGATAGTAATTGTTTTTTAGTAGCCAACAGCAAAACAAAAGAGAAAGTGTTTGTCTCGCTGTTTAAACAACCGACGAAAGAACCGACTGACCTAGAGTGTAAAAAGGTTGTGTATATTCAAAATGCGAATACGAAGATTCCGGAAGGGTTTGACGTAGAAAAGGCGGATAAGGGTTTTAATGACCAGCTCGCCAAGAATATCCGACTGGGCTTTTTAGCACCAGATCAGTTAGTCGAACAGTTTCAAGGCGTATTTAAAGAAGACGTTGAGACGTATTTTAAAAAGGCAGAAGCAGCGATTCGAGAAGAGCGACAAGTTTTTGTGAAGTACTATGCCAAGGAAACGATTGAGAAGAATCCGTATCAGGTGGTGGAAGGGAATGTGTCGTTTAGTCATCCAAAGTATTTCAACGACCCGTTTGACTGTAATTGCTATTACGCGGATGGCCATTCAATGATGGATTTCTTCCGAGTATTCTGCTTTACGCACGCTGCTGATAATATTTTAATGTGGTCTTATTACGCCAATAGCCACGCAGGGTATGCACTCGAGTATTCCTATGAGAGTCTTTTGGATAAAATTCATTCCTTACAGGTAGATGGACTTTGTGTATACGGCCCGGTGGAATATATTGATAAACGTCCTAATACGAGAAGCAATAGCAATCAATTCTCGTATTCGAATCTGAATTTCTATATTAAAGCGACCTTTGCAAAATTCAAAGAGTGGCAACACGAGAGAGAATACCGTTTCGTGTGCATTTTGGATGAAAACACAGAAGGCGCGCACGAAGTTCTTGGAGATTGGGTAGTCATTCCGCAAGTGGATGTCGTGCAAGGCTACGCTGGATGTAACAATGTAAAAATAAAAGTGAACGCGCAGTACCCCATCAAAAAATTAGAAAAAGATATATTGAATTATCAACTAAAATAAGTAATCTTCATTTGAAAATTATCAAAAAAGGAGTATGACAATGAAAAAAACAAAAAGAATATTAGGGATGCTTCTAGCGTTGGTGTGTGTAGTTATTTTTGCTGCATGTGGAAACCTTGGAGCAGAAGAAGTCGCACAGTATGATTTAACATCCCAGGGAATAAAGGTAGTGTCTAATAAAGGGAACGTCTATTATATTGGTAGAGGCGTTCAAATGGAGAATTACGATAAATTTACCGAATCTCTAACAAAATATATTGAAAATGTGAAACAAGTAGTGTCTTCAGAAGTTTGGATTGATAATAATAACGATTTGTATATCGGATATCTTGGCGAACCGAAAAAAATCGGTAGCAATATCGTTATGGCATCCGGGACTCAAATGGGACTCTTAGCAGTTGATAAGGATGGGAACTTGTATGCTTATGGGATAAAACCATATAATGGATTCGACAAAGATTTCAAAGAATTAACGAAGATTGAAGATATTAAAGATGTCGTCAAAGTATCATCGATGGGAGATTCAGCTTGGAGATTCTTTACGTTAACGAAGGACGGAACTGTTTATTTTAAGCAGTATGACGGGGAATTTACAAAGATAATGGATAATGTGAAAGATATTCAAGGTAGCTATTTTATTGATAAACAGGATGTTGTATATCTTTGGAATACTAAGGGTATCGTTAAGATGGCTCCAAAGCTACAAATCAATTTGCAAAAAGATATAGCAAATACCGTGCTTCTTGAGAATAATACGATCTCGTATTATGCAGGGACCGGAGTAAAGTTTGATAAGGATGATCCGAAGATAGAGCAGCTCTATAATCATTATCCTAAAGATATCAAACAGGTGCTGTTCGTTAATTATCCAGGAGACTCGAAAGAAGACAGGGTTATCAATCTAAAATTAGTATATGTAAATACAAAAAATGAAATTGTTCTGTACGGAGTGCACAATGTTTATGACGCAGAAGGAACAGTGGATGTCAATACAAAAGTGACGAGGAGTTTAGACGACGTGTCTAAGATTTGGGAATTTATTCGAAATCCGGAAAAGAATTAATAAGCGTTCCTTATGAACTCTGCTATAAAGATATCCGTAAAGATTTTAAGGAATCATTCTAAACGAAAACAGACTTAAAACCTACCTTTTCAAGGGGGATTTTAAGTCTGTTTTTATTTTTGTAGCATTTTGAATGGATTTAGTTTCGCAAACAGTGGAATCAATAAGATCCAGAAGACGATGTTTCCGATGGCGTGGTACGTATCGAATAGAACGCCGTTTAAGTAGTAAATCCAGAAGTTCAGACCGGGCATGCTGAATACCCAGAAAATTGAGATGATAAAGCCGTATAAGTATCCCATGAGTCCTGCAAAGATTGGAAAAACAATCCAAGCTAGGCGCGGGAATTGTTTTCTTTTTCGCCACAGTGGACGAAGAAGTAACGTACACACGCAGACGAGGGCAAAACTCGCCATCTGGTAGAGTGTCCACGGCCCCATGCTAACTAGAAGGTTGGAAATCAAAATGGAGATGCTACCGATAGCAACGCCGTACAAAAGTCCAAGCTCCAAAGTAATCCAAATGACCACAACGGTAATCGGTTGAACATTTGGAAGCGAGAGGAGGCCGAGTCTTCCAATCACGCAAAAGGCGGATAGTAGGGCGATAAGGGTGATTTTTCGAGTTGAATTTGCCATAGGACTATTGAAGTTTATTGAGTTTCCAGTCGATGACGTCGCCTGCTTTTAGGATGACTTCTTTTGCACCGACAGGGCTCATCGTACCGTTCACATCGAATAACCAGTATTTGTTTTCGGCTGGGACTTGTTCTACACCGTTGATAGAAGAAATAAAGCCGTCTTTCTCAACGATTTTTAGTTGTGCTTTCATCACGTCTAGAAGATTGTCGCCTTCTTTGAAAGTAAGAGTGAACGGGCTCCCTTCGATGGCTTGTCCATCTTTTGTGATATTGAGTGTGACTGTTGTCGATTGCGCTACAGTCGTCGCAGTTGTTGTTTCCTGTGTTGTAGTTGTTGCTGGCGCTTGTCCGCACGCTGTTAAGAAGAGGGCAGCCGCCAAAATTCCAATGATTTTTTTCATGAGAGTCTCCTTTGAAGTTGTCTTTTAAACCACTGCTCATTCTAGCAAGCATCCCTACTGTTGTAAAGTAAATTTTCACGAAAAAAGAGTTAGGAAAACGCTATGAAATCTCGCAAAAAGTGGTATACTAAGGTGTAATTAATTTTAGGAGGCATTTTATGGAACACACAAGTGAATTCGATACAAAAGTCAAAAAAGCTTGTCAGAAAAAAGAAGCTTTATTTACAGAAAGTAAAGGACGTTACGCGATTCGTTCAATGTTTGCAGGAGCATTCTTAACGATGAGTACAGCGGCAGGGGCATATGCAGCACAAAATATTGCGAGCATTAACCCAGCGCTAAGCAAGTTCATCTTCGCATTTATTTTTACATGGGGTTTGGTATACATTCTATTCTTAAACGCGGAACTTGCAACATCAAACATGATGTATTTAACAGCAGGAGCTTACCGCAAACATATTACATGGTCTAAAGCATTAACGATTCTATTGTACTGTGGTGTATTCAACCTCATCGGTGCAATGATTGCGGGTGCGGTGTTCGCCCACACTTCAGCGTTCAGCGGATTAGAAGCAGGTCAATTCATCGCGAAAGTGGTTGAAGGAAAACTAGCTCGCGGTAATGAGTCAGTATTACTTGAAGCCATCGTTGCGAACGTATTCGTAAACGTAGCAATCTTATCATTCTTACTTATTAAGAGTGATGTTGCGAAATTATGGATTGTTATCTCAGCCATTTTCATGTTCGTATACTTAGGAAACGAGCACGTGGTTGCAAACTTCGCTTCATTCTCAATCGTGAAATTCACATCAGTAGGAAGTTCATTAGACTTCATGAACTGGTTCAATATGATTCGTCACTGGGTAGTAGCTTTTGCTGGTAACTGGATCGGCGGAGGTATCATTATTGGATTAGCTTACGCATACTTAAACCGTTCAGAAACTGTTTATGTTGATTAATAGGAAATGAATTATGTAAAGGAAAAGAACCGCCAGGTGGCGGTTCTTTTTTGGTGTATTTATCTTTTTGTCTCACATCCTGTGAAGTTGAGTTCGCCATCGCAGAAATGGCGTGCGTTTCCCGAAACGTCCGCAGAACGTTTCACGTTCCTTCCGGCGTTCCGGTCCAACGTTCCATTTCTGGGCGCGATGTCTCACATCCTAAAAAGGTCTTTTATTTTTATTCTCAAATCCTAATAGGATGTCTGGGAATTCTTGGCTTACTGCGTAGAAGAATGGTTGTAGTAAGTCATCTGTTTCGTCACCGACGTTGTTAATTACAAGGCCAGTTTTCTTTCTACGGTATGATTTGTCGTTTGTAATCACCATTAATTGTGAAGTTCGGCTAACCGTCATTCCGTAAGATTTTTGAGTGTAGATGTAGTGGTAGATACGCTCAGCTTTTGTTAAGTCGTATACTTGGAAATTCTTGTATGTCGCAAGTAGGTGGTGTTTGTATAAAACGATTCCTAATTGATTATCAACATAAGTAGCATCTTCTAATACAGAATCCATAGAGTAGTTTAATTCTGGATAAGTGCTGTATAGTTCGTTGTACGCTTTGTCTTCGCTCTTACGTGTTGCGAAAGCACTGTAGAAGAATACAAGAGCAATAATTCCAGCGATACCAGCAACGATGTATGCGAATTGACGGTCTTTGTCAAATTCGTATACAGAAACATAGTATTCCGTTTCAGCTAGTTTTGAAACTGTCTCATTTTCTCTAATCAAATCTTTAAAGTTAATAGTGTAGTCACGGATGGCACCGTCTGCACCTGATTTACGCATCTTAGCAGCAACGATCACTGGAGTATCTACATCAGCAGATTTAATTTTATCAGCTAATTTATCTCCTTTTTTGATTTCGATAGTTGAATAACCGTAATCATCCGTATCTACTCCTGAAAATTCGATAAAATAGAGATCTGTGTCACTTTCTTTGACACTTCCGATAGATTCTGGTTGAGTGTACGTAATTTTTACAGCTACCGTTTCTTCGTCTTTCATTGTAGAAGTACCAAAGATTTTACCTTGTTTGTATAAGTTATCAGCAGTTTGATAGAACTGGAAGTATCCTAGCGCGCCAAGAGCAACGATGATAGAGAGAACTCCAGCGATGATTAAGCCGATAATGGTTTTAGTACTGCGTTTTTCAGTCATGATGATTCTCCTTTAAAATAGGTTGTATGATAGATATAATATACCATAAACAATTTTGAACTGCAAAATAAATTTTTCACTTGAATGGAGAGAATTTATTTGGTGTGTGTATTAATAATCCGACCCGTATTCGAGTCGAATTTGTGGTTTTAGTGCTGGGAACCGTCACCTAACATTCGCACTGCGAATATTAGCTGAACGCTTTTTCTCGCATCCTGTAGTTGAGTTCGGGCTCACAGGACTGACGTCCACTTCCCGTAGTATCCGCACGACTTGTTCCAAGTCCCTTGCGTTACTCCGGTCCAGTGATTCAGTCCTGAGCGTTCGCCCTCACATCCTTAGTTAGAATGGTCTATTATTTTCATATCCTACTGCTACGTTAGGGAATTCTTGGGCCACAGTTTGGAAGAATGGTTGTAAGAAGTCATCTGTTTCTTCACCGATGTTATGAATAGCAATCTTCGTTTTCTTACCTTTGTAAGATTTGTCGTCTGATAAGAAGATAAGGAATGAATCAATGTTTGTTGTCACTCCATATTTTTTGTGGGTTACTTGATAGTGGTAAACGCGACTTGCTTTTGTAATGTCGTATACTTCTAAGCCGCTCCATGTTGTGAAGAAGTGGTTCTTGTAGATGTATACAAACGTTTCGTCGTCGGCATAAGTCGCATTTGTTTTTAATAAATCCAAGTTGTCACGTAATTCTGGGTAAGCAGCGTAAATTTCATCGTAAGCCGCACTAACTTTTCTACGTTTCCAGAAGGCTAAACCAACAAATACAAGACCCGCGAGTGTAAGACCAGCAGCGATGATTAATTGAGTTTTTTGAGTAGATGATTTGTCAGAAATAGATAAGTAGTCTCTATATTCAATCTCTTGTTCAATTAAATTATAGCTTTTGAAACCATTGAGCATAAGATCATCGTAGTTTTTAATAGCTCCTTTGTTTCTAGAAGAGTCCACAAGGGTAACGGCCATTATCTCAGGGTTATCTGGTAAAGTACTATTCTTTGCGACTAATTTTTGAGCAGTCTCTTTATCTAGTTCAAGACCTACATAAGCGTATTTTTTTTGGCCATTTGACTCTTTACCTTCATCTTCATACTCAATAATGTATACGTATGAATTTCCGTTATCCACTGAAATTACAGGGTTGGCTGTAATTTGTGTGATTTTGACAGCCAGTTGATCGCCATCCTTTGCAGAATAGTGAGTAAAGAATTTATTATCCTTTACCAACGTGTCAACGTCTACTTTCTTGAGAGCGAAGAAAGCAAGCACAGCAGCTGCAATTAATAAAATAATTCCGAAATAAAAACGGATATTAAAACCGTGGTTACGATTTTCTGTCATAAAATAAAAACTCCTTTGCAATAATATTGTTTAAATTAACAGTACTCTAGATAATGGTTTTTTGCAAGTTGATTTTCACTAGAAATGCAATAAAAAAAGGACTCGCACTGCGAGTCCTTTATAGTTTCTGTTATTTTGTTTAGGTGAGCGGGATGTCTCACATCCTGTAGTTGAGCTCGGGCTCACAGGACTGACGTCCACTTCCCGAAACGTACGCAGAACGTTACACGTTCCTTCCGTCGTTTCGGTCCAGTGATTCAGTCCTGAGCGTTCGCCCTCGCATCCTTAATTAGAATGGTCTATTTTTTTCATATCCTACGGCAGTGTCAGGGAATTCTTGTGCAACTGCACGGAAGAATGGTTGTAAGAAGTCATCTGTTTCTTCACCGATGTTCTTAATTTCAATTTTCTTCTTCTTACCTTTGTATGAGCTGTCGTCTGACAAGAAGATTAGGAATGATTCAATGTTCGTTGTAATTCCATATCTCTTGTGTGATAACTGATAGTGGTAAACGCGTTTTGCTTTTGTTAAGTCGTATACTTCTAATCCGCTCCAAGTAGTGAAGAAGTGATTCTTGTAGATGTATACATATGTTTCGTCATCCGCATAAGTAGCGTTTGTTCGTAGTAAATCTAAGTTGCCACGTAATTCTGGGTAAGCAGCGTACATTTCGTCGTAAGCCGCACCAACTTTTTTACGTTTCAAGAACGCTAAACCGATAAATACAAGCCCTGCGAGTGTAAGACCTGCCGCAACCATTAATCCACCTTTTTTTGCAGAGCTAGCTTCTGTTTGAGAGAAGTAGAATTGTGTATCTGCACCAGCTTGTAGAAGGTTATAGTTTTTGAACGCTTGAGTAATTAAGTCGCTGTAGTTTTGAATCGCATGTTTATTACGGTATGAATAAATGATTGTACCGTAAATATATTCTGGATTGTCTTGCGTTGTATCAGCTTTTGCGACTAATTTTGCAGCATCTTCTTTTGTTAATTCAAGACCGATATAACCAGGTTCTTTGCCTTTTGAAGTACCTGCTTTTTCATATTCAACAATGTAGATATAGGTTTTTCCTTTATCTACTTCGATGACGGGTTCTTTTGAGATATCAGTAATTTTTAGAGCTGATTCTTTATCGTCATTGCTTGAACTGAAGGGAAGAGCTTTTCCGTCTTCATAGATTTTTTTAGCGTCTGGTTTTTGGAAATTGAAAAATCCGATGACGCAAGCGGCAATAATTAAAATAAGTCCGAAATAAAAACGAATTCTAAAGCCGTGATTACGATTTTCTGTCATATGATATAAACCTCTTTTCGATAATATATATATAATACAGCTATAATACTCTAGAAAATAGCATTTTGCAAGTGACTTTATTCGAATACTGAAATTATCATATATGATAATTTCGTGTTGAAAAAAATAAGGAATCCTACTGGACTCCTTATCTCTTACTTTCTTTTTTAGCCTCAATCTCAATCGCTGGGAAATCTTGACGCAATTTGTCGAAGAATGGCTGTAGATGTGCATCGGTTTCTTCGCCGATATTTTTAATTTGAATCTTCGTACTTCGAACCGCAGCATCTGGATCACTGGTTGAAAATACAAGGTACGACTTCATGAAGCTGCCACCTTCTTCAGGGTAAAATGTTTTTTCAAAGTGATGTACGCTCTTCGTTTTGTTTAAATCATAAATCTCTAATCCTTTTACAGTAGAACAGAAGAAGTTTTTATAGATGTACACTCCTAATGTATCATCGATATAATCGGATTTATTTAATAATGTGGATAAACGTTTGCCTTTCAACTCTGGATGACTTGCCACTAAGGCTTCTGTGTTCTTATATCCTGCAAATAAACTATTGTAGTATGCCGCAAATTTATGATGTTTTTCCGCTAAATACACGAGTGCTAGCCCTGGGATGAAGAGGACAAGTGCGAGAATTAGGAAGAGTTTTTGTGTATCCTTTCCAGGTTTGATCGATACATAGTTTTGATAACGACGTGAAAGTGGGGATTTGATGTATTTTTTCAAAGCATTTTGGGTATGATAGCTATAATCCATCACTTTCTTATCGTGAAATTCTGGCTCAACAAAGGTACCCGCAATTTTTTCAGGATGATCTCTTAAGGTATTTCTCTTATCGATTAATTGTTGCGCAGTGTCTTTATCTAACTCTAGCCCGATGAATTGTGTTGTTTCGTTTCCATGAGAATCTTTTTCTAAATAAGAGACGATATACAGCGACCATTTACCAAAGTTCGAGTTTTGGACGGAGTTCTTGTCGATACCAGTCACCTTTAAGATAGAATCTTCATTTTTTACGATGTCATCGAGGTTAAAATATTTATTTTGTAGTTGTAATAATGGAACGTTTAGTCTTGTTAATGCAAAAACAAGGCAAAGCATAGCCGCCACGATTAAGGCTACCCCGGGATAAAAACGTTTATTATAGCCGCGAACGCGATTTTTGTGCATATGGAAAACTCCTTTTTCTTGTTAGTTCTATGGTAATGGAGATGGGCGGGAAAGGCAAGGGAGGAGTTGGTGTGGTTCAGTCCTGAGCGTTCTTCGCAGTGGTTGACTTTTTTGTCTCACATCCTGTGTAGTTGAACTCGGGCTCACAGGGCCGACGTCCATTTCAACAAACATCCGCACGACTTGTTCCAAGTCCCTTGCGGTGTTTGTTTCCAATGATTCGTCCCTGAGCGTTCGCCCTCGTATCCTGGTGTAGTTGAGTTCGAAAAGGCATAGGCTCAAGCCTTTCGAGGTTAGTCCGCACGACTGCAAGCAGTCCCTTGCGTCTAACCTGCGAACCGTCATCGCCTATGAACGCCTTTTCTCACATCCTAAGCATTCGAACTCGAAAAAGCAGAAACGACGTCCACTTCCCGTAGTAGCCGCACGACTTGTTCCAAGTCCCTTGCGGTGTTTGTTTCCAATGATTCGTCCCTGAGCGTTCGCCCTCGTATCCTGGTGTAGGCATTAAATTTTGGTGGTTTGGGTATCCATGCTATGATGTATCTATCGCATAGGCGATGGATTATACCAGCAAAGGAGAATTGTTATGAAAAAATCAACCAAATTATTAATGACTACACTACTTGTTTCGTTAGGTTTGGCTGCATGTGGTGGCAATTCAACATCGACATCGACATCAGGTAATCAACAAAGTTTAACAATTACAACATTCGGAGAGTTAGCAACATTAGATAGCGCGGACTACGATGATGTTCCGAGCTCAGATATGTTAGGGCAAATTTTTGAAGGATTATATCGTGTCACTAAAGACAATAAAGTTGAATTAGGAATGGCAGCAGAAGAGCCAACTGTGAGTGCGGACGGCCTTGTATATACGTTTAAATTACGTGATGCAAAATGGTCTGACGGAACTCCTGTAACAGCAGGCGACTTCGTGTACACTTACCGTAAATTAGTAGACCCTAAAGAAGGACACGTGGCGCAATCGGCTGATGTGTTCAAAAACGCGAAGAAAATTCGTTCAGGCGAATTATCGACAGAAGAATTAGGGGTTAAAGCGATTGATGATAAAACATTAGAAATCACGCTTGAAAATCCTGCTCCATATTTACCAAAATTATTAACAGGGTCACGTTTCTTACCACAATCTGAAAAAGTGGCGAAAGAAAAAGGCGAAGGATACGGTTCTTCAGCAGATTCAATCGTGACAAACGGACCGTTCAAATTAGAAGGATGGACAGGTTCTGAACTTTCTTGGAAACTTGTGAAGAACGACGGTTACTGGGATGCAGCAAACGTTCAATTACAAAACGTTACTGTGAATGTATCGAAAGAAGTAGCGACTTCTGTTCAATTATTTGACGGAAAACAAGTCCAATACACAACAATCAGCGAACAATTCGTCGATCAATATAAAACGCAACCAACGTATCACGCTATTCCAAAAGCAACAATGGGGTACATGAATTTCAACGTAGAACGCAAAATCACAGGAAACAAACACTTCCGTCGTGCGATTGCGATGGCTTACGATAAAGCGGCTCTTGTAAACAACGTGTTAAAAGACGGCTCAATCGTTTCAAATGGTCTTGTTCCAAAGGGATTTGCTGAAAACCCAGAAACGGGGAAAGATTATGTGGAAGACCGTGGCGACTTACTCACCTACAATGTCGAAGAAGCGCAAAAAGAATTAGCACTTGCTAAACAAGAATTAGGGATGGACACAATCGAAGTGACATTATTAACGTCAGATGCAGGTAGTGCGAAAGTGGTTGGCGAATATTTACAAGCGCAAATCCAAAAGAACTTACCAGGCGTGACATTGAACATTAAATCAGTGCCATTGAAAAACCGTCTTGAATTACAACGTGCAGATGATTTCGACTTCTTCTTCGGAACATGGGCACCTGACTATCAAGATCCAGTAAACTTCTTAGAACAATACGTAACAGGTGGAGGAATCAACTTCGGGAACTACTCAAGCGAAGCCTACGATAAAGCCGTTGCTGAAGTGAAAACAACATACGCAACGAAGCCAGCAGAACGTTACAAACAAATGATTGCGGCTGAAAAAATCGTGATGGATGATGTGGCTATCGCTCCAATCTACCAAGCAAGCCAAAGCTACTTACTTGCTGAAAACGTAGACGGATTCGAAGTACTTCCATTCGGACGTACAATCAACCTCCGTCAAGCCTCTGTAAAATAATCATAGAAGCAAAAATAAGAGACTCGAAATTTCGAGTCTCTTTTCGTTTTTAAAAAAGCAAAATGTAACATATAAGTTACATTTTATAAAATCTCTCTTTGAACGAGTTTGTCCGAAGAGGGATTTTTTATAAGGCTTTTGTCATATGGTAATACGGATGACCGCTCAGTACGCGTTCACTTTCAGGCGTGTAGCCTAGTTTTTCGTATAATTTGTAGGCTTTTGTATTGTCCTTCTCGCAGTTGAGGGCGATTTTGGTGGCCCCTTGTTGGCGCGCTAAGTTTTCTACTTCGACCAACAATTTACGGCCGATTCCATGACGACGATATTCGGGATAGACTGCTAAAATATCGATGTACCATTCGCCTGGCATCGTCTCCTTGTCCTCGTAGAGCGGGATTTGATGCGGGGTATTGTAATCCTCGTACAATCGGTGGAATGGGTCATCAATCGCGTCTTCTAAGTGACCGTGATAGCCAAAGATGGCCCCAGCGACTTTTCCTTCATGAATATAGACGAGCGTGTTCTTTAGTCCGTAGCGAAACTGGTCATCGAGCATGGCTTCCTCTAGCATCGCGTAGAGCATTTCCGGGCTCGTGTGTTCCAGAATCGGCAGTTCCATATCTTGCATAATCAGTTCGATCAGAGGGATGATTTGTCGTCGTTCATCGCGCTTAGGTTGTCGAATCATTTCTGAACTCCTTGATATTGTTCCCGATAATCTGTTGGCGAAATCCCTGTACTCTTACGGAATTGTTTTGAGAAATACGTTGGAGTGGTAAAACCAACAATATCCGCCACTTGAGAAATCGAGTAATTCGTTGTTCGTAGTAAAATTTTGCTTTCTTTAATCCGGATGGCAATCAAATATTCCATCGGAGACATGCCGATTTCTTTCTTAAAGCTGTGAGAAATATAGAATCGGCTCAAGTGCGTCATGGAAGCGAGGTCTTCTAGTTGGATACTTTCGTGATAGTACGTTTCTAAGTAGTGTTTGATAAACGAAATATCCTTTGTCGCCTTGCTTTGCTTGCCGACTTCAAGATCGAAGTGTTGGTGACGCAAGATTTTGATTAATAAGATTTCTAATAAGTTATGGCACACTAATTCATAGCTCATCGATTGGGAAGTAGCCTCTTGTACCATCGCATTCAAATAACGCAAGATGTCTTTTTGTTCATCTCGCAAGTTGAAGAATGAAAATGGATGTCCGCCTTCTGAGACAGGCGTTAAGTTCGAGAAGGAGAGCCCTCGAATTCCTAACACGATATATTCCAGCGGTTCATCCGGAGAAGATAATTCTGTATGTTCTACTTGCGGATTGATAATGACAAAGTCGTTTGCTTTTACAGGAAAACGTTGGCCTTGAATATTAAACTCGCCTTTTCCATCGACAACGTAAAATAATTCCGTAAAAGGATGCGTATGGAGCGTGCTATGCCAGTCGCTGTCATATTTAGATTTTGTGATGGATTCCAGTTGAAACGATAAGCTCTTAATATCGGATTCCATCATTAAATAACGTTCATTGCTCATTGTCTAACCTTTCTATTTGTAAAGAGAGTTAATAATATTATACACATTTGCGAAAACGGTATCAATCTTAAACGTTATATAAATTTTAAGTGAAATATTTAATAAAAGTTATGAAAATTATTGGAAGCAAGTTTTCATTCAGGTTTGGACCCTTCAAAAGCATAAAAATATAGTTTGCTTGACGTCCCAAGAAAGGACAGGTATTCTAACCAAGAGTAAGAAAGGAGATTCATGGAAAGTAGGAACTAAATTTTCTAGAACCTAAAAATCAGAGTAGACTTTATTGCGTTAAGTGCCCGGAGGATGGAATGTTGCCACTGGGACGAAAATGGAAACATTGCGGTAATTTAGTCGCATTCGCTGCATTTACACAACACTAGAAATAGAAGTAGTTAAATGGAGCAACTCTTTACAATTAAAGGAGATGCTAATATGGAAAATACAAAGAAATACAATCGAAAAAGAACACTGGATATTACAGTGATGGCGATGGTCTTAGCCATTCGTCTTGTCATGGAAATGCTGCCGGCAATTACATTCGGCCTCTACGTAAAAATCGGCTTCGGGTTTATCGGGGCAGCCATTGCAGGGGTGATGCTTGGACCATGGCGTGCAGCACTTGTGGGAATCCTAGTAGATATCCTCGGAAACTTCTTAAGCGGAGAGAGTGGACAATTCTTCATCGGATACACATTCACAGCCCTTGTCGGAGGACTCATCTACGGATACTTCTTATATAAGAGACCACTCAGATGGGAACAAATCGGACTCGCAGTATTACTCGTCACCCTCTTCTGTAACCTCGGATTAAATTCAATCTGGGTGTATATAATGACAGGAAAAGCCTTCGCCGCCTTCATGCCACTGCGAATCCTGAAAAATATGATCTCGCTCCCATTGAATACCGCCATCCTAACCGTGCTCTTTTCAAACAAAACCATGAAAATCTTAATAGAAAAGTATAGGGTGTGAGAAAAAGCGTTCAGAAACGAATCACTGGACCGGAACGCCGGAAGGAACGTGAAACGTTCTGCGGACGTTTCGGGAAGTGGACGTCGTTTCTGCTTTTTCGAACCCAACTACACAGGGTGTGAGGCAGAAAGACAGAAGCCAAGAATGATTTCACAGTGTGAAGTCATTCTGCTTCGTAGTCTTTCGCCCGCAAAGTTTATTAGGCATTCTTGAATCACGAGTGATGAAAAGAATGTCAATAAACCACTGCGTCGAAGCGGTTGCGTATAAATATGGTGATGCACCCGAGCGCAAGTGACTTATGCGAGTTCAACTACACAGGGTGTGAGTCCTTTCCAGCACCACACCTAGTATTCTCTCCCATTTAGGAGTAGAATAGAACCAAAGAGCAACTATATAAACTAGTTTAAACGAAGGGAGGCACAACCATGCCATTTATTCATGTAAATAGTGGTGATATCACTCAGCAGGACTTGGTTGAACAGATGATGTTCCCAAAACAAACCATTCACTCTTCGG